>CAYYHN010000175.1:0-7880 GCA_964471245.1 uncultured Rhodothermaceae bacterium
GGGAGAGCCAAGCGTTTCTGTTAGCGTGCCGGGGCACGTCCCACCTAACCCAAACAACATGGCTACAGGCTAGCATAGTTTCGGGCTATTGTGCCCATATGATATGCCGACTCAGTTTTGCTGGGTACGATGCCATGCCAAGGAGGCCAGTGTCGCGCGGCGGACGGTTGGTTCGGCTTCATTGGTTACGGCATCAGCAAGGCGGGTCATGGCTTCATCGCCACCGATGGCATTGAGCGCGGCCAAAGCCATCATCCGCTCAGCGGGTAAGTCCATCCATTTGTAGTTGGCGATCAGGTGCGGTACAGTAGCGTTCCAGTCTTGCTCGGGGTAGGCCTTATGCAGATCAAGCAGCACTTGCATTGTGGCAACGCGGACCTCATCGCTTTCATCAAGTAGTGACTGCTGTACTTGCTCAAGAATGTGGTCTTCCCAGACATCTGGAACGGCATGAATCGGTGCTTGTATGCTGGTCTGCGCAAAAGCGGGCGTGGCCATGATGGCGACAACAAACATCGCTGTAAACGTTTGTGTGATGCGGGTGTAGACGATGCTGCTCATATTAATCCTCCCTCGTGGATGAGCGGTGAGTTGGTGTGTTGGGAGCTTCCTACGCATCGTCATTCGCGAAAGATGTCATGCCACCGTCGGCAGTTGTCAATGAATGTCATCAGCAACACATGCTTGAATACTGTAGGTGAAGCGCCTACCTTCCCGCACTTTTTCTGCATCGTTTAAACCGCTTGTCCTCATGGCTATTCATACCTATCAGACCGCCCTTGTTACAGGTGCATCCAGCGGTATCGGTGCCGCCATCACACGTCAACTCACCGCCCGAAGCGTCCGTGTTATCGCCACCGCCCGCCGTGCCGAACGCCTCGATACGTTGGCAAAGGCGACAGGAGCAACACCGCTTATCCTCGACCTGACTGACACGGATGCAATCTATGCTGCCCTTGAGGACCTAGAAGTAGATGTACTGATCAACAATGCCGGACTCGCCAAAGGATTTGGCACGTCCTTTCTTGATCTTGATCCGGAGGACATCGAAGTCACGGCACAAGTGAATACAATAGGGTTTGCACATGTAGTACGGGCTATCGTACCTGGGATGGCGGCGCGGCGGCGTGGGCACGTCGTGACCATTGGTTCTGTAGCTGGGTTCTATCCACTTTCCTCTCCCATCTACGGCGCAACCAAAGCAGGCGTCCATCAGTTCTCACAAAACCTCCGTGTCACTTTGCGTGGAACCGGTGTACGCGTTACCGAAATTGCACCGGGCCGAGTAGCCACGGAGTTTTTCGAAGTCGGCCCCACAGACGACCGTATCCGTGCCCGCTTCCGCAATAGCCGCATCACAGTGCTGACAGCTGACGACATCGCACAAACCATCGTGTTTGCGCTTGAGGCACCGCTGCATGTCAACGTAAGCCTCCTTGAAGTTACACCAACCGAGCAAGCATTCGGCGGAGTCTACGTAGACCCCATGAAGGCACCCGAAGATGCTGCCTAGCCAACCTGAAACTGACGCAGGCTGCGTATCGCCGTCGGGTCACCTGAGAGTGCTTGGGCGTGTGCAATGAGGCGCTGGATTTGCGCGTCCGTCAGCGGCCGATCGATGGCGTTGACGTCGTAGGCTAAGCCATACTTCGGGAAATCGCGGTGATTCGATTGGAGATTGCTTGCTTCAGCATCGTAGAGGCTGTCGTCGATAGCCTTCTTCGTGCCGCGCGCATCGGAGTGAACGATGGCGAGTACCCAATACGGCGTCTCCGCGCTGACGCCAATGGTGCGGCGAGGGCTGAAAACCGTGTCGCGCACGGTCCCAAACTTATTGAATAGCCGCGTCGTCCCTGCCACATGCGCAGCGATACGGGGTTGTGCCTCTTGGGTCGCTGCTCCAATGTGCGGCGTCGTCACAATTTCGTCGACTTTAGCATATGGGTTGTCCCACGTCTCGTCGCGGCTACCCGGCTCATCGGGGAACACGTCGATTGCAGCTGAAGCCACATGGCCCTCGTTGACAGCGCGCTTGAGGTCTTCAGGGTCATAGAGGAAGCCGCGTGAGGCGTTGATGAAACCACGTGGGCTGTTTTCACCCTTATGCGCGCCGAGTTGTGTGAAGTGTTCGTAGCTAATCAGGTCCTTGTTGGAATGCCCACGGCGATCTTCGGCTGAGACGTGCACGGAGAGGAAGTCGGATTGCTGAAAAACCTCCATCATCGACCCACAAGCTTGCCAGCCTAGTGTGACACCCACTTCGCGCGCCAATTCGGCACTGTCGTAGAAAATGATGTCCATGTCTAGCGCCTCGCCAAGTTGCGCAACCTGCTTACCAATGCTCCCCAGCCCAATGAGGCCGAGTGTCTTGCCCTTTACTTCGTAACGGCGGCGGTTCGACTTGGTCCATAGGTGTTGCCGTCCGGCATCATTCGCACGGAAGATTCGGCGGGCCATGCAGATAATCTCGCCTAGTACCATCTCCGCCACGCTACGTCCGTTACTTACGGGATCGTTCATGACGAGCACCCCCGCACGGGCGCAGGCTTCCTTGTCAACGGAGTCGTCACCAATGCAACAAAGCATAATGGCCGCGAGGTTCTTTGAGGCGCTTAGAACGCGGTCATCTACCTCGAAGCGGCTACGTTTAAAGATCAGGTCGTGCTGCCCGGCTTCGAGGCGACGTAGCACGGCCTCCACATCAGCAGTTGCCGACTTGGGCAGACGCTCTGGCTCAATCCCCTGCTCGCGCAGATAGTCGTCGAGGCTTGGATCCGGATGTTCAAGAATGAGGGCTTTGGTGAAGCGAGGTTGGAGGTAACGCACAGGCACACACTGCTTGCGGATAAATTGAACGTAAGGAGCTTAAAAAATACTGCGAGGTAGTATGGCGTGCTAAGCAGCCGCATGTGTTTACAGCGAATCGTCAATGATGCGTATATGCGCGCTTGTGCAACCAAACAGCACAGGTTTCGAATGCTGAGGCATCACCTTTAGACACCTGACTTTGACACAGAAACACGCATGGGTCCTACCGGGAAAATCGCCTTTGCTGTCGTGCTCACGACCTCGGTGCTATTTATGCTTCAGCAGTTGCTGGGGCTGTTCGGCTTGGTGCCTGCACCTATCGCACTGGAGCCACGTGTGCTCGGCGTCTTCTTCGGGAGCTTGCTCCATGTACTCCTGCATCTGACAGCACTGGCGTTAGTATTTCAAGTCGTCCAAGCCGAATTCGGAGGCGCACGCATGCAGAAAGGCGTCGTCTATGGTAGCAGCGTAGCGTTGCTTTGGATGCTGGGCGTACTTGCCGGTGCCGAAACACTCGATTTACCTTGGTGGCAAGAAGCTCTGCGTGCCCTTGCCGATGGCGTTGGCGTCTTATTTTTCGGTTTACTCCTCGGCAGCCTACTAAGCACTGCTGACCTCGCTTATCGCACACCTGCCAAGGGGTTGGCGTTGCTGCTCATCGGTGGGAGCTTGGTGATGATGCGTTTCTGGACGGCTGGTTTGGATGGGTCTTTTTTATGGACGCTTGCTGTCGCTGTTAGCGTTGGCTGGGCCTACATCCTTTTAGGCAGTAACCCTAACCGGCGTCCACCGTTGGCTCAAGCACTTTGGTTTGGCGGACTCGTCTTCGGAGTACATTGGACGTGGCTGTTTATGTACCTGCCTCTTGTCTACGCGATGGCACCGCTACCTATCTTGCTCCAAGCCGCTTACGATACGCTGGCCATCATGATTGGGATATGGCTCTTTGAACACGTACGTCACACCATCTAGATGATCATAATCTGATATAAAAGAAAAAACCGATGTCTGTTATTCAGACATCGGTTTTCTTTCGGCTCCTGAATGGATCGTAACCTTCCAAGAAGGCCGAGATTAGCTCACCCGCACGAAAGGTACGTCACGCGCGATGTCAACCAGGAAAGATCTTCGGCAAATCGCCTTTTTTCTTCGGTGAATAAGCGAAATTATTCGACAAGAAGAGGTGTGGGGGTTTGGAAAAGTCTACCTAGATCAGAAATGGCTTCAGCGAGATCTTTGAGTTCGAGCAGTACATTGATAACCAAGCGACTGTTGGTTGGGCTGTAGCGATCAGCACGGATGCCGTCGAGTTGGGCGTCGAGCACCTCATCGGTGCGGGCGACGAGTGGATGCAAAGACGAGGCCGAACCATTGCTCTGGCGCAGGCTTGCCTGCACTGCACGCAGGTGGTCTTGGTACATCGCTAGCAACGGCTCAAAGGCATTCTGTTGCTCAGGGAGAAGTGGCAAATGACTGTTCCGCACATGCTGATAGGCGTACTGAACCAAGCTGCGGCTTACCTGTGTCAGGTCTTGAAGCTTGTCATAAACCTCTGTGTAATGATGGCTCGCCGATAGGTCTGTTTCACTGATACGACTGGTGTAGCGGTGCAGATTAAAGCCTAGCCCATCGGTGTAGCGTTGCAAGCGTTCCACTTGCTGAGTCGCGCGCCGGAGAGGCTCTAGGTCTTCTGTAAAGAGGCCTTGGAAGGCTTCATGGAGCGCTGTGCCTACTGTGTCAAAGGCATCGCTGACCTGGTTGGCCGTCTCGGCTTTGACGGTTTCCACATTGAGATGGGTCTGCTCGGTTGTGGCCGCTGCTGCACCGGCTTGCCGCTCGGTCTGCTCTTGTTGACGCTTCTTGTGGAAACGCATGCTGCGCCAAAGAGAGAATATCACCAACGTGAGCAGTCCGGCAACAGCGTAGCCATCAAAGAAGGACAGGAGCAATGCAAACACGCCTGCTGTCGAGAAGGCCACAAAAGCCGTGAGGAACCAGCCACCGATGACGCTCAGCACACCCGAGACGCGGTAGACGGCGCTATCGCGGTCCCATGCGCGGTCGGCGAGGGAGGCCCCCATCGCCACCATGAACGAGACATATGTGGTAGACAAGGGCAACTTGAGTGAGGTTGCCAGAGCAATAAGCATACTGGCAATTGTCAGGTTGACGGAGGCACGGACTAAGTCAAAAGCGACTTGCGGATCGTCATCGGGTGTGGCGTGTACTTGGAAGCTCGTATCAGCACGTTGCAGGACGGCACGTGGCACAAGGTACTCGATGAGTCGGCCGAGGCCGCGGGCGCCGCGGACGACGCCTCGGGAAAGCGTGTTGGGCTTGAAACGCTCGTAGCCATCGCCTTGGCGTCCAAGGTTGACCTCGGTCTCTGTGACCGAACGCGCCTTACGCGAGAACCACAGTGCCAGCACCATGATCAGGCCTGCAGCAAGCAACAACAACGTGTTGGTCCGCACGGGCTGTGTAAGCGCCTCCATCGTGAACGCATCGGCACTTACGCCGCTGCCTTGCCATGCCATAAACGACTCCATCCCCGCTACGGCGACCCCAATGAAGTTGACGAGGTCATTGCCCGCAAAAGCCATGGCCAAGGCAAACGTGCCGACCAGCACCACAAAGCGCAAGATGTTAACACCACGCAAGATGAGCACCTGCATGATGGCGGTCCATCCGACGAACAGGCCGATCAGCATCGGCCACGTGTTCGCGCTTAGCCATGCGACGAATTCATCCGTGACGAATGAAGCACCTTTGAGACCTTTGACGAGCAGGAAGTAGCTGATGGCGGCCAGTGCAAAACCAGACCAGATGCCGCCGACAGCTTTCATGCGCCGCTCATAGTTGAATGTGAACAACAGCCGCGAGAGGTATTGCGCCAAAACGCCTGTTGTAAACGCAATCACCACAGAGAGTAGAATTGCAGATATGATGGCGATGGCCTTATCAGAGTTGATGAACAGGGCCACCTCTGCGAGGCCGCCGCCCATGCTGATCACCTTGATGAGCGCCACGACAAAGGCTGCACCTAGGAGTTCGAATACAATGGACACCGTGGTCGAGGTCGGCATACCAAACGTGTTGAACAGATCCAACATGATGATGTCGGCCATCATCACGGCGAGGAAGATGATCATGACCTCTGCAAAGAGGTACATGTCGGGGTTGAAGATGCCACGCCGGGCCACCTCCATCATCCCACTCGAAAAGGTAGCGCCGAGGAAAATGCCGAGGCTCGCTACAGCCATAATGAGCTTGCGCGATGCTACACGCGAGCCAATGGCCGAATTCAGAAAATTGACGGCGTCGTTGCTGACCCCGACCACAAGGTCGGCAATGGCCAAAGCAAAGAGCACGACAACCAGAATGAGATAGTACTCAGCCATAATCCAGAAATAGGGACGATGAGAGTGGTGATTGCGACCGGATAGGGACACATCCAACCAGCAACATGCTGAACTATTCCTTGTGGTGTATTAACAATGTGTTATGACGATTTGTATTAATGATTCGTTCATGATGTCCTCCAAGGAGATGGATCGACAAGGTGCTGAATTCGCTTCCATGCTTTAGCCCTTGTTACGCAAGGGTTGGAAGCTGAGGCGGTTGTCTTATCTTCGCTATGCCTTTGGACGCCTTGTTCCGAAGGCTCCGCCTACATTTCGCGCATGCGTTCTAGCCCGCCATGATGATGACTTTTCGCTTTTTGTCGTTCCGTGGTATACCTCGGATCACACTCTCGTCGCTGCTCCTAATCATTAGTACGACGGTTGCTTGCGCCCAAGAGACACCCATCCCGGGACCTGCTCAGCCGGTCTTTGAGAACGGTCAAGCACAAGTGGTACCCGAGTTTGAGGATGAAGACGCATGGATCCGTGAGTCGCTCTGGGTAGAGACAGAGTTCGACTCGGACGGCGATGGCACGCTCGACCGTGTGCACGTGGCTGTGACGCGGCAGGCGCAAACACAGGACCATGGCCTGAAGGTGCCGGTTGTGTACCAATCCAGCCCATACTACTCGGGCACGTCAGGCGCACGTGAATACCTGTGGGATGTCCAGCAAGAAGTCGGCGGACCGCCGCCAGAGCGGACGAGCCAACCCGCACCCCGCTTGCGCGCACGGCCGTTTATCTCGAATGGCCACATCAAAGACTGGGTGCCACGCGGCTTCGCGGTGGTGCATTCCGAGTCGCCCGGCACAGGCCTCTCGCAAGGCTGCCCAACAGTGGGTGGTATCAACGAATCGCTGGCTCCTAAGGCCGTCATCGACTGGCTGAATGGGCGAGCGAAGGCCTACACAGCGGCTGAAGGCGGTGAAGAGGTGGTAGCCGATTGGTCGACGGGCAAGGTGGGCATGACGGGCACCTCGTACAACGGCACATTGCCGCTGGCTGCTGCCACCACAGGCGTCGAAGGGCTTGAAGCGATCATCCCTGTGGCTCCGAACACATCGTACTACCACTACTACCGCTCCAACGGCCTGGTGCGGCATCCCGGCGGCTGGCTAGGCGAAGACATTGATTTCCTCTACGACTTCATCCACAGCCGCGACTCGGACCGGCGCGACTACTGCAACGCTACCTACCGCGACGGCGAGATGGCTCAAGGCCGCGATCGCATCACGGGCGACTACAACGACTTCTGGGCTGGACGCGACTACCTCAACGTGATCGACAGCGTGCAGGCTGCTACGCTGATGGCGCACGCCTTCAACGACTGGAACGTAATGCCCTTGCATAGCTTCCGTATCACCGAGGCACTCAAGGCGCGGGGCGTGCCCGTACAGATCTACTACCACCAAGGCGGCCACGGCGGCCCGCCACCGCTTGCGATGATGAACCGCTGGTTTACGCGCTACCTCTACGATGTTGAGAACGGTGTAGAAGACGACCCGAAGGCATGGATTGTGCGCGAAGACGATGAGCGTCTTAACCCAACCCCGTATGCAGACTACCCCAATCCCGAAGCCGAATTGGTACCACTTTACTTGACCACAGGTGGCACAGGCATGGGCGGCTTGCAGTTGACCGAATCTGGTGAGCAAGGCACAGAGGACG
>CAYYHN010000176.1:0-7862 GCA_964471245.1 uncultured Rhodothermaceae bacterium
GCTCTCCATCGTTCGACCTCTTGTGCTAGGAGGTTTGCTGCTGGCCCTTCTTGGCCCTACCGTGGCATGGGCGCAGGAAACGGATAGCACGCGCACACAACCCCCGGATTCGCAGAATAGAATGCCTCCGGGCATTATGCCTGCGCCAGACACCACTGCTGCAGCCGAGCCCGTCAAACCGCCGCGTGTGTTCACTTCAGCCGGGTTTGCCACGGGTATCGCCGCCGACACCGTTGCATCGCGCTTGCCAAAGTACAGCCCCTACGCCGAACTGACCGGCATTTTAGGCGAGGTGTCGGGCACGTTTGTTTATGACCTTGGGGCGTTTGGCTGGCCGAATTCGTGGAGCCCGTGGGCGCTCAATCCCAACACGGTGGCCTTGGTGTACGATGGCGTTGGGCTCAATGACCTCACCACGGGGCGGCCACGCTACGACATGCTGCCGCTGAGCTTGCTGGAGCCGGTTGGATTGCAACGTGGCGCGCGTGGACATACAATGGCGGTGGCAGCACGGACGCAAACATTTGCTGCGTTACGCCCGCAGACCGAGATTCGGTATCGATCAAGCAACACGGGCATGCAGGCGGGCACGGTGATGCATGCGCAAGAACGCGCAGGCATTCGCTTCGGACTGGCAACGCGGACGCATCTCCTGTTTGGCTACCACGGGCAGGCGGCACGCAATGAATACGACGCTAGCCGTGAACGCCGGACGCGTACGGTGCTGGCGCGGTATCGGCTGGACGTAGCAGGCTTGTCGTTGGAACTGCGCAACACGCATCATCGCCGTCGCACGCAAGCACATGGCGGCGTTGAACCCATCGTGGCCTCCATCTACGAAACCTTGTACCAACGCTTGGGCGCGCGGGTACGCAACGAGAACGCTTGGCGGCAGACGCTGCGGAACGATCTTGCGGCTGTGCTGCGCTTTCGGCTGCCGGGGCTGACCGATCCGTTGCAACTCCAAGGCGCATGGACGACCGAGCGCCATCGTTACACCCTCAATCCCGACACGCTTACCGGCCGGATTCGTCGGTTTGAAGGCGAAGCGCAGCAGCGCATGCTTGGACTACACCTTGGGGCGCGTGCCTCTACGGAGCGTGTCTATCAAGGCGATGCGCTGCCTGACTCGGTTGGCTTGACGCGTGAGCAATTCAGTATCACCGTACGCGATACGCTTAGCATAGGCCGTTGGCAGGCGGCATGGCATGCAGGCTGGCATGCCGCTGGGTTTGATGCGACCTATCCTAGTGCGCACCTACGCCTTGCAGGCAGCCTTGGCAGGCTCTCTGCTTTTGCAGAGGCGCAGCATACGGGTGAAGCGTTTCCGTGGGTCGCCCTGTATGGCTTTGGCAACACGTTGCAAGGGAATCCTGACTTGAAGCCGGGGCGACGCACGTTGGTACGAGCAGGCTTGGCTACCATGGTTGGTGCCTTCCGTGTGCGGGTCGAGGCATATGCTCATCAGCAGAGCGATGCATGGGATCTGTTCGACGCCACGCAAACAGATCCTGCGCAGGCGATGCAATTGACGGATCCGGCCCAGTGGTTTGGTGCCGCCCTTGATCTGGGTTGGCGTGCCGATGCGCCACGCGGGCTCTACGCGCACGTGCGCCCGGCTTTTTCGACATGGATTGGCGCGACGGACACCGATACCGCTGCACGGTTGGCCGAAACCTTGCCCGCATGGTACGGCGAAGGACGCCTCGGCGTACGGGCGTTGCTGTTCCAGCGCGACCTCGATCTCGACTTGTATATACGCGGTCGCTATTGGGCCGATTTCCACAGCCGTGCGCTGCACACGCCCACAGGTTTGCTCGCTGTGCGTAGCCTAACCGCTCGCCCGGTTGATGCCTCAGCCAAGCTTGATGTCGTCGCCGAGGCGGGTGTGCGTACGGCCACGATTTTTATTGGCTACGAAAACATGTTGGCAGGTACCCAAGTTTTGATTGGCAACATCATCGTACCCGACTATCCGCTCGCGGAGCAAGTGTTTCGCCTTGGCGTGTACTGGCCGATGTTCAATTAGCACTGCTGCGAATCCGCACACGTTTCGTGCGTTTCTCTTGGTAGATCGCCTTGATAATGAGGCGGCAAGCGAATACGTTGCCTTTTCCTAGCTCCTGCCCAAGATACTACCCCGGTTAATCGCTGCTTCGCGTGCCGAGATCGTTGTGCATACATGCCTATGTCCGCTTCCCCCGATGTCACCCACTTGCTGATTCAGTGGCGAGACGGCGATGCCGACGCGTTCGACGCGATGATGCCACTCGTGTATGATGAACTGCGGCGGCTAGCGCAGTACCACTTGCGTGGTGAACGGCGCGGCCACACCCTGAGCACAACAGCCCTCGTGCATGAGGCCTACCTCAACCTCGTACGCCAAGACGAAACGCCGTGGGAAGGCCGGGCGCATTTCTTTGCAGTCGCCGCCAAGGCCATGCGCCATATCCTGATCTCGTATGCCCGCAAACGCAAGCGCCTCAAGCGCGGCGGCGGCCTCCCCGACATCACGCTGGACCGCGCCCCTGTTTTCGCCGAAGACCGCGTCGAAGAACTCCTCGCACTCGACCAATGCCTCGCCCGCCTCGAAGCGATGGACCCACGTATCGTACAAGTCGTCGAATGCCGCTACTTCGGTGGCCTGACGATCGCCGAGACTGCCGACGTGCTCAAGACATCGCCCGCGACCGTCAAGCGCGACTGGCAAATGGCCAAAGCATGGCTCCGCCGCGAACTGATGAGCGAGTAGGACGCTTGGTTTCTTTATTCTTGGGACTACCTCTTATGCCCGGCCTGCAGCCGGCGCGTCATGGGCATCCACTTGCTGGGCTCTCTCGAACCTGCTCGATTAGCTGCCGTATCTGAACCGCATTAGAGTAAAGACGACTCTCTGGCTTAATCCGATCGTTTCTTTCTAAGAAAAAGTCGAGCCCTTGGCCGGGCTTACCTTTCCGAAATGACATCGGCATGTTCACATCTGCCCCAGCCTCGCATACGAGTAGGCGGACCCTTTCATAACTTAGCGACATCACCGATTGCATTAGCGGCATACTGCCATTGTAAATAGCATTTGGATTGGCCCCAGCATCTACAAGCAGCACAGTAAGGGTATCACTCCATCCAGCAGCACGAGCGAGCGGTGAGTAGATCAGGTCTGGCCCGGCCTCATCAAGCGTGAGGTGAGCATTGGGGTCTTCGCCTCCCCGAAGTAGGGCTTCTACAAGGTCTGCGCGTTCGGTGAACTCTTCCGGCTCTGAATACGGTCTTACTGCCCTAGAGAGCGGCGTGTATTTTCCACTTCTACCGGCTACATTTGGCTGTGCACCCAGCTCGTACAACATATCTATTGTGCTTGCTGCAACGCCATGCTTTATTGCCGCCAAGACAGGTGTGTCACCGTTTTCATCATAGCAGTTTACATCAAGTTTCTCGTCCTCGATGATTCGCCTCGCTTCTTCTGTAGTGTGCGATACGACAACCTGAACTGCTCTGCATGATGACGGGTTTGGTGACTCGGCGCACGAAACCATAAGCAGAACCATGATAATGTTAGCCTGAACAATCAGAGAAACCGTGGGGCAGAGCAAGTTGATGAAGCGATCCAACATTATTCTGGCATGGGATAACGTTGAAGGTTTGTAGTGAAAACCGCTGGGCTTATCCGATAAGCAACGTAGACACCAGCGTTACAAATGGCAACCAGTCTACAGTTTTCACCCGCAACAGCGACGTGTTATACAATGAGCCTTTAGCTCTTAGCAAAATGACCACATCATTCCTGCTGCTACGAGAGCGACATAGCACACAGCACAACTCATTGCAAGTTTATCTTCGTTTACTTGCCATCCAACAGCGTTCAAGACCCAATTTGCACCTATTGCAAGGGATATGATGATGAAGTTCCAATTGACGAGAAGCAAGATAAAAAGGGTTGTGGGGCTCCAGCCAAACCACCTATTGAGCAGGAATACTAAGAAGGTCTCAAACGCTAGGACAAAGCCTCCCATCACAAGATTGGGGTCAACCTTATTGTCATATCCACTATCTCCAACGAGTGCCCAAACAGGTATGAAGCATATGATGAACACGATGTAGACCGCAACTGCAGTTAGAAATACTGTTTGCATTCACTGGGGTAGGGAAGTGTGTATAACGTTGAAGGTTTGTGGTGATAGTCGCTGGGCTTATTCGATAAGCAACGTAGACACCAGCGCTACCAAGGGCAAGCCGGGCCAGTTTTCATCTGCAGCGCTGCCGTGTTATGCCTTTTTGTGATATGCAAGAAACGACACCGCCCTTGACAATCAAGACCGACTACCTTGATCCTTAGGGATAATGATTTCTTCTATCTGAATATCTTCCGGTTCGTATGCTGGTACTTCCCGTCCTGACAAGTCAATATTGGCGTTAATGTAAGTTGTAAAGAGTCCCAATAAGTATCGCTCTCGCTCTGCTGGTGTGGATGGCAGTGGCTCGCTCTGACGATAAGTTTCGACTACCTTTGGTGCAGTCTCTCGCATTGAGTGATTTACGCCTTTGAGAATCAAAATTGGGGAGATTTCTTCAAGTCGTTCCCAAGATGTCTGTACAAGCCTATCCACCTCTAATCGCTCTGAGCGCTGGAAGGCGTGAAGCGAATCCACGAGTCGAAACGCGCCCCTTACGGAGAGTCCATCAACGACGCAATTTTGGCTGCTATCCTTTATGCACTCAGTAATGGGTGGGGCGGTTGTTGAGCACAGGCGCTGGTAAATAGACAAAGCCCAAGGACTAAGGTAGATACTTGCGTTGTGAGGTTAAAGAATCTGTCTCGCAAAATATGCATAACGTTAAGGTCTGCGACGAAGCCCATGCCACCGTCTGTTCAATAGCAACGTAGTCGCCAACGTTTATTCGAGCAAGGCCCGCTCGTTTTTTCGGCTTGAGTATATAGTTATGTTCCCCCGTGTGTTTTTCCCCGCTCTCCCTAATCCTTCTTCTTCTGATCTCGTGAATCTCTGAGGTTTAGTAGCAGAGCTACGCAGGCGGGCCAGAGCAACACCGTCAACATGAGTGCAATTACGAAAATTCCTATGCGATTTCCTGCATCTAGGTAAGGTGTTGTTGATATGGCCCAGACAAAGTATCCGAAGAAGGCGAGTATGAAGCAGATGGGACCTGCCAGCCAGCATAGGGCAGTGTAGACTTGATTATGTTGCCTTTTGCTCATGAGCCATTTTTCGAGAACGTGGCAGCAAGTGGATATAACGTTATGATCTGCGGCGAAATTAACGCCGTCGTTTGATGATAAGCAATGTAGTCACTTTGGTTTGAAAAGAAATTGCCATTGGCAGTTTCGTCCGCAGGGGCGTATAGTTAGGCGTTACAACTGTAGAGGGCCAACGGATGTCGTTCGGTTAAAGGGGCATGAGCCTTTGACAAACAGATGCCATAAAGGTGTTATGTAGCCCATGACGCAGAGCCATCACCTGAGCCAATGAGCGCTATTGCTACCAGTCTCATAGCTCACAGATGACTCAAATTCCCACTCCGATGAATCTCGTCCTGTCACCGATGACCAAGCCGCTTCGGAAACGTATAAAAGCGGTTCAAACCAATGTTCTAACTGTTTGGGCATTCTGCTCGGATTAAGCTTAACCGCTTCGTAGTATTCTCGGCCTTGCGCCACTACGTAGCACCGGCAATAGAGAAATGCATCATCCGAACCCTCAGAAGCACCTGCGTGGGTGGCATAGATTTCGCCGTCAATGTCGTAGAGTGATTGCGCTATGTGGTTTTCAAATGCCTCGATTTTAGGGATGGTAAGATGGGTAAGAGCGTGAACGAGTGGTTCAACCGCTTCCTCGTCATCGCCGTTGTGGAGTGCTTCCCGGTCGATGTAATTAATTAGTTCCCAGAAAGTCTCCTTGTCCATCATGATCACATAAAAATAAGTAGTGGGATATAACGGGTTGGGATTTGCCTGCGCAGGTACGCCAGCGGTTACACCACGCAACATAGGCGCGGCCAAGCGATGAGGCAAGCCGGTTGAACCTGCGTCCGCGTACAAGCTTGGGTTATGCCGTGTGATGCTCACCCATCACTGAGCATCCGCGCCAGAACCTGCTCTGCTACCATTGCATACGACCCCTCGTGCAGCGTTACCACCAACTCCTGCGCGAAGCACTCGAACGTTGTCTCTTTGAAAGCAAACAGGTAGTGGCTCAAACGGCCATTCCTTAGTTCACCCTCAGCCACGTTGTAGACCTGCTCGTAGGAATCACCCCAGATCCGCCGTGCTGAGGTCTCCATCTGCCCGTCAAGCTCCTGTGCCCAATCTGAGTCCAAGACTTGGCACACACTTAGCGTGCTCTCGGCTAGCCCGTAAGGCCACAGCGGGTGTTCGAGACGGCCTTCGTCGTTGGGGTATCCATGTCTAGTGAGCACGGACCCTCGACATTCGACAACGGCGACGCCCAAGTCCTTGAGCACGCCTTGCTCCGATTTCTTGGTGTCGATAGCGCGGAATACCACATAGGCCACGCCGTCGCCGGAGAGAATGAGCTCGGCCGACCCAGAGGGGCTGGGCTGGCAGCCAATGTCGAGCGCAACAGCCCTTGCTGGCATAGTTAGAATCAGAGGTGTAACTAATGCTTATACAGCAGAGTGCGTGATAACGCCATAAACGCGAGGTGCAAATCTTGCTGTATTTACCTTACTTGCGAAAATCGCTTGTCTGCAAACGCGTATAGTGCCCGTTTGCACGGCTATACGCGTATTATACTGCACAGCGATGTTTGTCGGCAATGTAAGGAAAAAGTGGCAGACAGAAGTAGATCCCTCCACGCGTGGAACCTGTGCTGAACGCACGTGAAGTGCTCATCGGATGCAAGCGTTGCTGTAATCGCTTGCTGCAAGAAATAATTCAAAGCTTGTGAGCCAAACCAGAACGAAACGGCGCTACTGGTTCTGATCGCTCCCTTGTTGCTACCACACCCACATTCGGACCATGATGGCGGACCGATGGCATACCCTGAAGGCGCTCTTAGATGAAGCCCTGCACCTACCGCACGCGGAACGCCTCGCGTTTTTAGCCCAACGCTGCATCGATGCCGAGATGCTCGATGAGGCGTTGTCACTATTGGCGAGTTTCGAGGATGATCCAGACTTCCTCGAAGCACCTGTGCGGGAGCAAGCGCTGAAAGTAGTCGCTGACGAAGCTTTGGAGGAGCGTCTCGGCCAGCGCATCGGGCCGTATCGGCTGGAGCGTGTGCTTGGGGTTGGGGGAATGGCGACGGTATACCTTGCCCAACGTGATGACGGTCAATACGAGCGGCAAGTGGCGCTCAAGCTGGTCCACAGGCAGCACCAGCGAAGTGACCTGTGGCGGCGGCTTCAGCAAGAGCGCCAGATCTTGGCCTCGCTCCAGCACCCCAACATCGCCCGCCTCTACGACGGGGGCCTCGCCAGCGATGGCACACCCTACCTCGTCATGGAATACGTCGACGGGCAGCCGATCGACCAGTACTGCGACCAGCGGCGGCTCACCATTGCGCAGCGGCTTCAACTGTTCCGCACCGTCTGCACGGCCGTGCAGTACGCACACCAAAACCTCGTCATCCACCGCGACCTGAAGCCGTCCAACATTCTGGTCTCGCACGACGGGCAGGTGAAGCTCCTCGACTTCGGCATTGCCAAGTTGCTCGATACCGAAGGCGGCGTTGTCGCACCCATGACGCAGACTGGTCTCCATGTGATGACGCCTGCTTATGCGAGCCCCGAGCAGGTGCGTGGCGGAGCCATCACCACCGCTACAGATGTGTACGCGTTGGGCATTTTGCTCTATGAACTGCTGACGGGCCACCGTCCGTACACGATCC
>CAYYHN010000177.1:0-7820 GCA_964471245.1 uncultured Rhodothermaceae bacterium
CTTCATGCAGACAACATCTTACGTCCTGCACATAAACTGTCTAACCTTGCCAAACTCGCAACCACCCACACTTCTCCAAACTACCCACACTCAGAAGTCCAATTGCAGACCGAGCCGAAGCTGCCTTGGTGGGGGCTGCACGGCGGGGTTGTAGCGGAATTCGGTGAGTGAGTTGATTTGGCCGAGTCCGTTCGCTTCGTGGGCTTGGATCTCGGTTGGGAAAAGGCGGGGGAAGCGGTCGCTTCGGTGGTAGTCAAGCAGGTTCTCGCCGATCAAGAAGACTTGGCTGCGGATGTTGCCGACGTTGAGGACGTAGCCCAAGCGAAGGCTGACGTAAAACTCCGGCTCGTAGCGTGCTTGGTTGCGGAGCTCCGTGATGGCCTGACGGTTCAGATCGAGCGGCGTAAACGGATAGCCCGAAATGAACTCGCCAATCAGCCCCGCCGTCAGGTTGTCGCGGGCGACGGTGACGTCGAGGTTGAGGTTGTGGCGCTGGTCCCAGTCGAGCGGTAGCAGCACGCGGGTTGCCTCGTTGTTGTTTTGTGCATCGAAGAAGGCCTGCTGCGGATCGGAGCCGTTGCCTCGCGCTGATTGGTACGTGTAGTTGAGTGCGCCGCGAATGCCAGCCGTCGGCATGGAGAAGCCGAGCGATGTCGTGAAGCCGCGCACGTTGCCGAAGTCGACGTTTTCGTAGCGCCCGTAGGTGTCGCTGCCCGTGTACGTCTCGTAGAGCGCCGTGCCGAGCAGGTTGCGCACATCGCGGTAGTACGCTGTCACGTCGAGGACCATGAAGCGGTTGATCTCTTGTTGAAGACCGATCTCGTAGATCGTCGAGCGCTGCGGCTCAAGGTCGGCATTCCCAATGAACGTGTTGAAGCTGCCAAGCGTCACCTCGAACTCGGGGTTCTGGTAGAGGCGGCTGAACTCGGGTATCTGGAAAAACTGCCCGTACGACGCGTGGATGACCCCGCTTTCGGAGATTGGGAACGCAAAGCCGAGGCGCGGACTAAACTGGTACTTGACTTCGGCGTTGCTGAAGGCCTCCTCGGCCGGACGCGGGCGCAGCACGTTGGCCGGGTCACGTAAATCTGTGGGCACGAGGCCGTTCGGCTGGAAATAATCGAAGCGCACGCCCGCATTCACGATGAGGTCGTTGATCTCGATTTTGTCCTGAATGAATGCCGCCATTTCAAACGGCTTCCGCTCATACTGGTTGTGGCGCGTCGACGTGCGGTCGGGGATGCGCGGATTGGCATCGCCGAAGCGGCGTGGATCGACTTCGAGCGTGATCTCTTGCAGGTCGAGCACATTGTGCCGGGCTTCGATGCCAGCCTTGACAAGGTGCTGGTTGCCGAACTGCCGTGTCAGGTCAAACCGGACCGCGTAGGTTTGGCTGCTGCGGTCAATCCAGCGGTTGTCGATGCCGCCGGTGTTGAAGACGTTGGCGGGTTGGTTGCCCCGCCCAAAGAACACGCTGTAGCGGGCATCAAGCGGGTCCTCGTAGGCGTATTGGCCAAGCGAGGTCGTGTAGTACGTTAAGCGCAGATTGTAGAAGGTGCGCTGGTTTAGAATGTGGTTGATCGCCAACAGGTGGTTGTAGCTTTCGCTTTCCTGCGTCGGTAAATAGTTAGGATTCAGCCGGAAAAAGTGGCTGTAGAAACGATTTTCGAAGACGTTGCGCGTCAGTGAGTACGAGGCGCGTACGTTGGTCGAAAGCTGGTACGTCAGTTTGCCGAGCGCGGTGAAGCCGTTCGACGCGGTCATGGGCACGACGGACGAATCACCTGTGGCGACGATGGACCAGTTGTCGGGCGTGCCGGAGAAGTTGGAACTGTCGGCAGGGAGGAAGGCTTCGCGGCCAAAGAGCCAGCCGTCTTGGTCGGTCACCTTGCCGTTCACGAAGAAGGTCAGTCCTTTGATACCGGTTGGTCCGGAGAGTGAGCCTTCGTAGGACTGGATGCCCGTCGGACTCGCCTCGCTGATGTCGTAACGGATGGCGTCGTCGCTCGAAAAGTAGCCGCCTACGCTCCCAATGAAAGTTCCGGTAAACGTGTCACTCCCAGACTTGGTGACAATGTTGACGATCCCACTGTTCGCTTGCCCAAACTCCGCATTGAACGTCCCACTGATCACCTCGATCTCTTGCACGGCGGTGTTCTCGACAGGCGTTGCCAGCGCATTCGAAAACGGATTCGACACGGCCACGCCATCGACATAGAACTTGATCTCGCTCGAACGCCCGCCGCGTATGTGCAGCGAGCCCCCAGCCCCGCGAGTCACCCCAGCTTGCAACGACACCGCTTCGAGCGGGCTGTCGACCGGCAACGTAAGGATTTGCTCGCCGTCCACCTTTGCTGAGGCCGACGTGCGGTCGCGTTCCACCAAGGAGCGGTCCGCCGTAACGACAACTTCTTCGCCGACAAGTACCTCTTCGGTCAGCACAAAGTTGACTTCCGTGGTGCGGTCCACTTGCACCAGCACATCGGTCACCACTTGCGTCTGAAAGCCAATGTAGGACACGCGCAGTGCGATCCGTCCTGGGTCGACGTTGAGGATAAAGTAGCGCCCGTCGACGTCGGTGGAGGCACCGCGCGCCGTGCCGTTGATGACGACGTTTACTCCGGGTAACGGCTCACCACCCTCGTCGACCACTTGCCCGGAGATCTTACCGACCGTTTGGGCGAGGGCCACAGGGACACACAACATGCCGAGCAACGCCAGCAGCGAAAGGGTTCGCATGGTTTTGTTTGCTTCGCTCACGAGTCTAGGACAAGATAGAGACGAGGAGACGAAATATGTGCTACCACAAGCCTTGGGCACACAGCCATCGTCTCCTCGTCTCCTTCATTCCTCGTTTCAACCAAAGGTTGTTTGGTTACTTTAGCAGCACCATCTGCCGCACTTCTACGCCTTGTGGCGTGGCGAGGCGGTAGAGGTAGACGCCGCTAGGTAAGTCGCTGGCGTTGAACTGGACCTGCTTCCGACCTGCCGTCAGCGGTCCTTCATGCAGCACGGCAACACGCTGGCCGAGCAGGTTGAAGACCGACAGGTTTACATCTGCAGCCTGTGGTAGCGCGAAGGCGATGGTCGTCGTTGGGTTGAACGGATTCGGGAAGTTCTGTTCCAGCATATAGGATTGCGGGAGTACGTCGTCGTTTAAATCTTCGACAAACACGCCCACCGGAATGCCCGCTTCAATGATTTCGCCGCGCAGTGCGAAGGACTTAGAGTCACGCCAGAGTGAAGGCAGGTTACCCCCACGCAGGAAACGGTTCAAGCCCGTGTCGCCCTCGTCCGAGTCCGTGATGTCCACATCGAACACGATCACCATCCCATCCGACGGCGTAAACAACGGCCATGTGAAGTTGTTGTACTCCCGGCTCGGCTTGGCGATGCTGCCTGCCAACGAAGCAAAAGGAATCTGCCACTCCATCGTGTAGCCCGTCTCGTCTGCCGTCAGTTGCGAAGCCGCCGTCAGGTTCTGCAACGTCGTGTCAATCAGTGCACCCGCGTAGTTGAACTGCTCGGCGTCTACCCCCGAGATCGTCCCACCGAAGTCGACGGCACGGAAGAGCAGTTGATAGTCCGCGCCGAGGGTCGTCGTGCTGTTATCGACACCGGGAGCGATGCGATAGGTGCGCCCGGCTGCGATGGTGTCCATCGAGACGGGGTCGTAGAACTCAAGTCCTTCGGTTGCGCCTTCAAGGTGGGGGCTGCCCGCACCGTCACCGATGTCGTAGAGGCCGAGGTAGACCGAGAGGTGGTCGTAGTTGAAGGCGAGGTTAGGCGTGTCGGGCGTGCCGATCATGGGAGTGCCTTCGTCGCGTACTTTGACGGCGAAGTAGACGTTGTCTTGGTCCATCTTCATGCCGAAGTATCCGGAGAAGTCGGCAGGTGATTCGGGTACGCCTTGGATGGGCAGGCCGTTGGCTTGCAAGAAGTTGAGCTTGTCCTGGCTGAGGCCCATGAAGGCGGCGTCGCCCCACTCGTCGAGGCTCCCATCAATGGTCACACCTTGCGTGTCTTGGTAGTCGATGTAGTACTTGTCTGCGGGCGTGTTGTTGGGGTTTGCTGCAAGGTCAACGATACGTCCGCGCAGTGCGAAGGACTTAGAGTCACGCCAGAGTGAAGGCAGGTTACCCCCACGCAGGAAACGGTTCAAGCCCGTGTCGCCCTCGTCCGAGTCCGTGATGTCCACATCGAACACGATCACCATCCCATCCGACGGCGTAAACAACGGCCATGTGAAGTTGTTGTACTCCCGGCTCGGCTTGGCGATGCTGCCTGCCAACGAAGCAAAAGGAATCTGCCACTCCATCGTGTAGCCCGTCTCGTCTGCCGTCAGTTGCGAAGCCGCCGTCAGGTTCTGCAACGTCGTGTCAATCAGTGCACCCGCGTAGTTGAACTGCTCGGCGTCTACCCCCGAGATCGTCCCACCGAAGTCGACGGCACGGAAGAGCAGTTGATAGTCCGCGCCGAGGGTCGTCGTGCTGTTATCGACACCGGGAGCGATGCGATAGGTGCGCCCGGCTGCGATGGTGTCCATCGAGACGGGGTCGTAGAACTCAAGTCCTTCGGTTGCGCCTTCAAGGTGGGGGCTGCCCGCACCGTCACCGATGTCGTAGAGGCCGAGGTAGACCGAGAGGTGGTCGTAGTTGAAGGCGAGGTTAGGCGTGTCGGGCGTGCCGATCATGGGAGTGCCTTCGTCGCGTACTTTGACGGCGAAGTAGACGTTGTCTTGGTCCATCTTCATGCCGAAGTATCCGGAGAAGTCGGCAGGTGATTCGGGTACGCCTTGGATGGGCAGGCCGTTGGCTTGCAAGAAGTTGAGCTTGTCCTGGCTGAGGAACATAAACGAAGCGTCACCCCAATCATCCAAGTTCCCATCTACAGTGACGGGTGTGCCGTTCAGTGCGATGTCGTAGAGGTCGGCAGCGGAAGCCGAATCTTGAGCAAAAAGGGTGGTGTTGGTGCCTAAAAGAAAGAGGCTTGAAAGAAGCAGTAACCTGATGCGCATAATCAGATCCAAAGGTTAGAGGGGTTGGATGGAACCGCTTTTGCAGCGGCGAAACATAATAGTAACCCGTGAATTGAGGAACCACCGTTTTCCCTATGACCTTTCATATTCTACAGGGTATCTTCCGTGCCCCTATGTAGCACAGGTCGCCTATTTTTACACATTTGCACGCTTTCCATTTTCATGCGTCCATTCACTTACGCCCTCAATTTTCTTTTTTTGATCGGACTTGTCAGTTGGGGAGGGACAAGTTGGCAAGGAGCCCAAGCCCAAACCTTGAAAAAAGAGGTGCGAGGCGTCTGGATCACGAACGTGGATAGCGATGTCCTCTTCAGCCGCGAGGCGATTGCGGAGGCAATGGGGTACCTCGCTGACAATGGTTTCAATGTGGTTTTTCCCGTCGTGTGGAATAAAGGCTACACGTTGTTTCCAAGCGATGTCATGGCTGACATCTTCGGCGAGAATTTTCGTCAAGACCCACTTTTTGCTACCCAAGGACGCGATCCCTTGGCTGAACTGATCGTGGAGGCACATCGGCATGGGATGGAGGTAATTCCGTGGTTTGAATACGGATTCGCGGCGGCGTTTTCCGCTGGTGGGGGGCATCTCATCCAAGGCCGTCCTTTTTGGGCTGCGCTTGATGTCAATCGGACGCTCGTCAAGAAGAACGGCTTCGAGTGGATGAATGCAATGGACCCGGTCGTTCAGAATTTCATGCTCTCGTTGTTCCAAGAGGTGATCGACAAGTACGATGTGGACGGGGTACAAGGCGATGACCGCTTGCCTGCGTTGCCCGTCGAGGCTGGATACAGCGATGTGTCACGCAGCCTCTATCGTGCCGACCACAACGGCAATGAGCCGCCGAGCGATCCACGTAACGAAGCCTTCAAGCGCTGGAAAGCAAGCAAAATCACGGCATTTGCAGGGCGATTGTACCGGATGGTGAAGGCCAGCGACCCGAATCTCACCGTTTCGCTGTCGCCAAGTCACTATTCGTTCTCGCTGGATGAATACCTGCAAGACGTTCCCGCTTGGCTCGATTCGAACTACGTCGACTTGGTTCATCCGCAGCTGTATCGCTATGATATTGGAAGCTACCGCCAAGTGAGTGATCAAGCACGTGCGTATGTGAAGTCATTTCAGCGAGGCAAGTTGCACCCAGGCATCCTCATCAAGGCCGGGCAGCGGTTCAATGACTGGGCGTATGTAAAAGAGGCGATCACGTATAACCGACGGTTCGGTGTGAATGGCGAGGTCTTTTTCTTCTATGAAGGTTTGCGCGAGCAAAATGGATTCGTAGGTGATTCGCTCGGCGCTACCTTTTACCAAGAGCCCGCGATCATGCCCAACCGTTCCGGCATTTGGCGACCAGGCGGTACGCTCGCTCACGAGAACGACGGCAGCACCGTTCGCAACGGAGCATGGACCAACTTGATCACGACACCTGGTGTACGAGATGGCGTTTTGCGCGCCAGCTCAACCTCATCCGTCAGCATCACGTACAACATGACCGCCCCGTTCTCTGGGACATTCGACCTCCACGCATTTATTCCCGATGTCCCCGATGCAACCACAGGGGCCGGATACACTGTGCGAGTGGGGAGTGGCGCTGCGGAAAGCTTCTCGGTCAACCAAGATTTGCCGCAGGGCGGCTGGGCCACGCTCACGCAAGTCACCGCCGATGCGGGCACGCCGATAACCGTCACGCTGACGCCCTCGTTGGCTACCGATGGCCGAAGCACCTACGCCGATGCGCTGATGCTCTTGCTCAATCGACGGCTTACGCCCGAGTTGGAGATTCTGACCAATGTGGATAGGCCAGACGGGCTGCCACAGCCGCGCACATTTGCCATCACCTCGACGTATCCCAACCCATTCGCCGAGACCACTACCATCGCGTTTACCCTCGACCATCCCGCGCGGGTTCGGTTGCAGGTGTACGATCTGCTCGGCCGCGAGGTCGCCACGCCGCTTGCTGATGTTTGGATGCCAGCAGGTGCACACAAAGTCCCCATTTCACTCGCAGGGCAAGCCAGTGGCCTTTATGTGTACCGACTGCAAACACCCACGGCTTCGGTGAGCCGCACCCTGACGCTTGTTCGCTAGCTCATGCCTCCAATAGAAGAAGACCAACGCCTCGTGCGTGGCATCGTCGTGTCGCACTCGCACTGGGACCGGGCGTGGTACCTCCCGTTCGAGTCGTTCCGGTTTCGCCTCGTCCGTATGGTCGACCGGATCATCGACCTCCTCGACCGCGACCCCGAATTCAAGGCGTTCATGCTCGACGGGCAGACGGTCTTGCTCGAAGACTACCTCGACATCCGCCCTGAGCGCGAAGCCGATCTGAAGCGACTGGTCCAAGCCGATCGCTTGCAAATCGGGCCGTGGTACATCTTGCCTGACCTCTTCCTCGTTTCAGGCGAAGCAATTATCCGCAACCTGCAACGCGGTGCGGCGATCTGCCGAACATTTGGGAAGCGTCTCCCGGTGGGCTATGTGCCAGATCCCTTTGGCCACACGGCGCAGATGCCGCAGATCCTGCGCGGTTTTAGATTGGATACGTACATCCTCTCGCGTGGCATGACCGAGGAAATCAGTGCCACGCACGGTGCCATCTTCGATTGGAGGGCTCCCGACGGCAGCACCGTGCTGGCTATTTACCAACGCGACGGGTACTTCAATGCTGGCAACCTTGGCCACCCACATGTATACGGTCGCTTCGATGGGCATGTGCCAACGGTGGAGAAGGCTGTTGAACAAATAAAAACCACGTTCGACAATCTCCTGCCACTCCAACAGGACC
>CAYYHN010000178.1:0-7779 GCA_964471245.1 uncultured Rhodothermaceae bacterium
CAGGCGTTCGCAGCTACGCGTACCGCGATGCTCGCATGGGCGACCGCGTGCTGTTCTATCGGTTGCGCCAGCAGTTCGCCGGAGGACTTGCGCGGCAATCGCACACCATCAAGATGGGGCTTGGTGAGGCCACACAGCCTCAGATTGCTGTGCTCGAAGGCAACTACCCCAACCCCTTCAATCCCACGACGACGATTCGCTTTACCCTGCAAGAGACCCAGCACGTCCTCATTACCGTCTCCAATACATCAGGAAAGCAAGTCGCCACATTAGTTAATGGCGTGCGCTCGCCGGGTGCCTACCAGATCCCATTCGATGCCGGGTCGTTGCCAAGTGGCCCGTACTTCGTCAGCATGCAGACGGACGAAGGCGTGCAGGTCCACAACATGATGCTGACGAAGTAGCATCAATCCCCTTCGTTTCGCGCAGTTCGTGTAACCTGAACGAATTGGTGGCTTTCCCTCGCGTTTGCGGTGCGTTTTCCCTAAGCTAATGCTGTGCAGCCCGGCACCCACCCACGCTTCTGTCGCGGCCACGTCTTCGTTCAGCTACGCACACATCTTATGAAACAACACACGGCTGCGGACGCACCGCCGGAAACGGTAGCGCCCTATATCCCCGCTTCGCAATCGCTCCCAGAAATCACGGTCAAAGCGATTGTCCTTGGCTTCATCCTCTCCGCCGTGCTAGCGGGTGCGAACGCCTACCTCGGCCTGAAAGTGGGCTTGACGGTCTCAGCTTCCATTCCCGCTGCAGTCATTTCGCTGGCTGTTCTGCGGAACATTCTGGAGAATAACATCGTGCAGACGGCGGCCTCGGCTGGGGAGTCACTCGCGGCAGGTGTCATCTTTACACTTCCGGCGCTTGTGATGCTAGGCTACTGGCAAGGGTTTGAGTTTATCCCGACGATGGCCGTGGCGGTGTGTGGCGGGATCCTCGGTGTGCTCTTCACCATCCCGCTGCGCCGGGCGCTTATCATCGAAGCCAAACTCCAGTTTCCGGAAGGCGTGGCGACGGGTGAAGTGCTTAAGGCGGGTACGGAAGGCGGTGAGGGCATCAAGTTCATCGCCCTCGCTGGTATTGCTGGAGCCTTGGCTAAACTCTGCCAGACAGGCTTCAAGATCTTCGCCGGCACGCTCGACGGCGCGGTTAATGCAGGGCGCTCCATCTTTGGTTATGGCACCGACCTCTCGGTTGCCCTGCTCGCAGTCGGCTACATCGTCGGCCTCAACATCGCAACGCTCGTCTTCGCAGGGGGGCTGATTTCGTGGCTGTTCGGCATTCCACTCTACACCATGCTCGCTGCTCCGGAGACGCTGGCTGCCATCTACGACGGCAGCACAGGATACGATGCGGCACTCAACGTCTGGAGTCAGAAGATCCGCTATATGGGTGTTGGGGCGATGGCCACAGGCGGTGTGTGGGCACTCATCGCCCTGATCAAGCCCATCCGCGATGGTGTGTCTTCGTCGCTGGCGGCCGTGCGGGCTTCGCGCAGCGGTAAAGCGATGGACATCCCACGTACCGAACGCGACACGCCGATCAACGTGGTCTTTTACGGTACGCTCGCGCTCGCTATCCCCATCTTCGTCATCTTCATGTTCGTAGTTGACCAAGACACACTGGGCATCACCTCGGGCACGTACTGGACGGTCATCGTCCTTGGCATCTTCTTCTCCATCATCGCAGGTTTCCTGTTCTCGTCGGTGGCGGGTTACATGGCCGGGCTGGTCGGCTCATCCAACAACCCCATCTCGGGCGTCACCATCGCGACCATCCTGACGATTGCGCTGGTCCTTTTCGCGTTGATGAAGGGGCAGGTTGACTTCGCGGTGGACGCGACCAAGGCCACGGCAGCAGCTGCGACGGCCATTCTCGTCGGCGGCGTGGTGTGTTGCGCCGCGGCTATCGCAGGCGATAACATGCAGGACTTAAAGGCGGGGCAAATCGTAGGTGCAACGCCTTACAAGCAGCAAATCATGCAAGTCGTCGGGGTTTTGGCAGCGGCAGTAGCTATCGCACCGGTGCTCAACTTACTCTTCGAAGCCTATGGCCTTGGCGATGTCTTCCCACGCGCAGGTATGGATGCAGGCGAAGCACTCCAAGCACCTCAGGCAACGTTGATGAGTTCGGTCGCCAACGGTGTGTTCACGCAAGACCTGCCGTGGAACATGATCTTCATCGGCGTGGCGATTGCCGTGGCGATTATCGCGCTAGACAAGGTTCTAGAGTCGCGCGGAAGCACATTCCGTACACCGGTGTTAGCTGTAGCCGTGGGTATTTACCTGCCGCTCGAACTGTCAGTACCGATTTTTGCAGGTGGCCTCATTGCGTTTGGGGCAACACGTGCGCTGAAGAGTCAAGGTGCGAGCGAAGCCACGGTCAAAAAGGCGGAACGGCGTGGTTTGCTGTTCTCCTCCGGTCTCATCACGGGTGAAGCACTCGTCGGTATCTTCCTCGCTATCCCGTTTGCAGCAGCGCAAGACACCAACGTCCTCCGCATCGACTTCCTTGCCGACATGCCGATCCTCGTCGACCTGCTGGGCTTTGGGGCATTCGTCGCCTTCTGCCTCTGGCTCTACCGCGTAGCAAGTCGGTAATCCTGCAATTTTCACGGACACGTACGCGGCATACATGATGGAATCTGTTGCCAACAGTAGGGCACGAGAGCACGTCGCTATGATGGTGCAGCGAGGCAAGGTGCCGGGCATTCAATACGTCGTAGTGTCCCCCGAAGCGACGCTGTTTGAGGCGTGCGAAGGGGTCATGGATGTAGCCTCGGGCAGACCTGTCACGCCCGAGACAACGTTTATGGCGAGCTCTGTCACGAAGACCTTAACAGCAGTAGCAATCCTCCAATTGCACGAGCGCGGGGCACTACAGCTTTCGGACAGTCTCAGTACGTATGTTTCTACCCATCCCTACGGTCCAGACGTACGTCTCAGCCACTTGGTAAATCAGTCGTCGGGCATCCCCAACCCGATGCCCTTGCGATGGATTCACCTTGCTGCTGATCACGATGGATATGACGAAGCAGAGGTGTTCCGAGCCACCATGGCGCAACATACCAAGAGAAGCTTCGAGCCGGGTTCCAAGTATGCGTACTCTAACCTTTCGTATTGGCTATTGGGTCAGGTCATTGAGCGCGTATCGGGTATGAGCTACGCGCAGTACATGCGCACGCAACTGTTCGACCCGCTCGGCATTCCTAGCGAAGAGATGGCCTGCCTCATCCCAGATGCTACAAAACATGCCTGTGGGCATCTTAAGCGATGGTCGTTACTTGGGCTCATGATGCCTATGCTGATGGTTAAGGCCGTGTTCGATACGGATGCGTTGGGTCGGCGGCGGATCAAGCCGGTGCTGATGAATGGTCCAGCCTATGGCGGCCTGATTGGTACGGCACGCGCATTTGGAGTCTTCTTGCAAGATCAATTGCGCGACACCTCCCGCCTTTTGCAACCGGAAACGAAGCAACTTTTCTTTAGCGAACAGTCGGACACCCGTGGCCGTACCCTGCCCACGACTTTAGGATGGCACCGTGGACTTCTTGGCACGACGCCTTATTACGGAAAACCCGGCGGTGGTCCCGGTTTTCAAAGCAATATCAGGATCTATCCGAAACACCGGTTTGCATCGGCTTGGTTGGCGAATGAGGCAGCTGCTAGCGAAACCGCCATCAACGCAGTAAGCGATGCGGTAGATCAGCACTTTCTGAAATAACTAGCGCCATGCAACGTATGCTACAGGTCGCCATCTCCTCGATTCGGGGCCAAATTGGCCTTAACAGCTTTTGAAGCGAAGCACGTTTAGCGCCATGCCGTCTTCGAAGTCGTTGTGCTCGGAGGCAGCGAGACGCGCCTCGATGGCGCGGGCGGTGGGCGTAGCGGCGAGTCCGCCGTAGCCTGTGCAGCGCAGTTCCATCGGCAGGCTTTTGCCGACGGCGTCCATGGCTGTGATGACCTCATCGAGCGGGATGAGGTGGTTGTAGCCTGCGAGAGCCATGTTGGCGCAGGAGAGCGCATTGCTCGCCGCCATCACGTTCTTGCCCAGACACGGCGCTTCGACGCGGTTAGCGACGGGGTCACAAATCATTCCAAAGGAATTCTGGAGCGCAAACGAGGAGGCTGACAGCGCTTGGTCGAGGGTGCCACCCGCCAAGGTGACGAGCGCCGAGGCTAACATCCCGGCTCCTGCGCCGCATTCGGCTTGGCAGCCGCCTACTTCGGCAGCGAATGTCGCGCCGTTGGCAATGAAGACGCCGATCATGCCCGCAGCCAGCATAGCGCGTACCGCTGCCTCTCGGTCGAGGTCCATCGCCAACGTGGCACCGAGGCAGCCGCCTGGCAGGGCACCACATGCACCCGCCGTGGGTGCAGCCACAATGACGCCCATCGAGCTTTTGACCTCCATGATGGCGGTCACCGATAGGATCATCTGGTTGAGCACACCGCCGCTGACAAGGGTTTGCTGTGCCATTTGGTCACGGAAACCAGCCGACTGATTGCCAAGGATGCGGTCCGGATACGACGTTCCGGCAAGACCTGTATCAATCGCGCCTTGCATGATGTCGACGAGGGCGCGCATCTTGTCGAGCACTTCGGCATGACTCAACCCGCCGCGTGCGCTCTCGTACTGCACTGCCAATTCCCAAAGCGCAAAGTCATGTTCAGTATTCCATGCCAGCATCTCGTCGCAGGTGATGAACGGCACCGTCATACCTTGGCGCGAGAGCACGGGCAGCACTGGGGCCAGTTCGCGTATGGAAACCACAGCATCGAGTGCTTCTAGCGCTGTTCGTTGGGCTGGTGGCAGGAAGGCTTGCCCTTTCACTTCGACGAAGGACCGCCGTCCCTTGTGCACGCTGATCTCATCGAAGGTGGTATGATCACGCAGCCATGCGGCCACAGATTCAGGATCGGTCACATATACCAGCGTCTCGTAGTAATCGCCGATCATGGACACGGTTGCGCCGTCGACTTCGATGACTTCGATCATGCCGCCGCCGGTCGAGATGGCTGTCACCGTATGCGTCTCAGTCTCATTGGCGAGTGTCAGCTTGTACGTGTTCGGGTGCGCCGCGCCGTAATCGACGATCTCGATGGTGATGTTGAGCCCGGCTTCCTCGACGCCGCGCTGGTAGTTCGGCAAGCGGTCGTCATGGGCTTCCCAGCCCAGCAAGCCACCAAAGAGGCCCATATCTGAGCCTTGGCCTTTGTGCGTTGTGGCAAGCGAGCCATTGGGATCGTACTCGACGAGCACACGGCGCACATCACCCTCCAGCAGATCGCGGCAAAGCCGCCCGATGCGCAGGGAGGCGGCGCAATGTGAACTAGACGGACCGCGCATGACGGGGCCAAGGACATCGTTGAAAATGCTAGGATAGGGCATAGCGGCGCACGGTTGAGGGTGGATGATGATCCAAACAAGTGCCAATGGGCATCATGGTAGCACACGAATGCCCGTGAAGCAAATCGAACAGCTTTCCATTCTTTACAAACCGTTCATCAGATTATGCTGACCGTTTACCAAGCAGGCGTAACCTCAGTATAGCCCTAGCAGTACAGCATCAGCACGTGTTCATGCAGACCCAACCGCGTTGCTGATGTTTTTTACGCGCAGCCTGACCCTGCTGGCCGTTGGAGATGCCACCTCCACGGAGTGCCCCACACCTGAGGTCGACGAACCGGAACCAGAACCGGATGAATTGCCACCAACCGACCGCTTGCATTTGGAACCGTTGGCTTCTCCTTACACTCCTGATCTACTCCCCTCCTGACCTGATCCCTTCACCGCTCGCCTATGCTTTTGACATCGATACAAGAACAACCTCCGCCTACTGCATCGCTCGCGGTCCAAGACTTGCCTCAAAGCGATTATAACGACACCTTCGCTGCCCAGCTTCCCCCCGGCGAAGTCGCTACTGTCGATGACTTAGCACGTCGGTTCTTCGAGGCGCAGCCCGGATGGCTTCGTGCCATTAGCATGCACGTGCCGCGCCGCACCACCCTCGATGCCACGCTTGCCGCAACGACGTTTGCTCCCGGCCAGCGCGTAGGCGCATGGCATGTGCGTGCCCGTAATGAGCGCGAGATCGTCTTTGGCGAATCGTTGGGCTTTCTCACGTACTGCTTCACGCTCCGCCTCGACCATTCCAACGCGTTAGACCGCGTAACCGCCGCGACACGTGCACGATTTGATTCACCATTTGGCCGCTTCTACTTCAGCGTGGTCCGTGGCATGCATCGGATCTTCGTCCGCATGACGCTCCGCAACACCGTGCGTCATGTGATTGGGATGCCTTGATCACGTGGCAATCTGGGAGCTTTTGAAAGAGATGGGAATCGACATCTTCACGCGTACGGGTTTGCCACGTTGCATACCCGGCCTGAAACGCGCCGCTTTGATGACACGGAGCGCTTCTGCATCATAAGCCGGCCCCAATCCCCGTGCTACCTCTACATTCTCGACGGCACCCGTTTCCGTTACATAGAACTGGATGAACACGCGGCCTTCTCTATGATGTCCAAGAGGGTATTGCACGCTTGCTTGTAAATCGTTGAGACCACCAATCAACTCAGGCATTTGCTCAACGATTGAGATGATCTCGATTTCTTGTGGGATAGTTTCTACGGCATTTGAGGGAACCTCGGCAACGGATGCCAAAGGTGATTCGATACATGTCACGGGTTGCGTGAACTCAGCAAAGATGTAGGTTACCTTTGCAAACGCCTGCGTGACCACAAGGATGAGCACAATAAGCGCGACAGCCATCCAAAGGCGACTCCAAGGAAGGTGACGTGGATGCTGCGAGGCTCGGCGGCGAAAACGTATGCGACGGCGCATAGTGGGCAAACGGTTGGCGATAAAGAAGCGACTGTGTTCAAAAGACCCCACCAAGGCCGATCCGTTGCTATCGCATTCTACTTTTCTTCATGCTTGCTGCTTCTTCAGTTTCCATTGCCGGAGGTGCCACAAAAAGCCATGTACAATCATAACCACACTGGCTCCAATGATGTCTGCAATCGCATCGTAGAGGTCCGGCGTACGGCCACCGCGCAGCGCACCTTGCAACCATTCGGTACCAAACGCTAGAACGATCGCTGCAAGCAACACGCCACCAGCCCGTGGCCACCAAGGGCCACGCGTGCCCAAGAGCCAGAGCCCCGCAAAGCACGCGAAAATGGCTGCGTGGATCAGTTTGTCGAAGTCAAAAAGCCCGCCCAAATCGGGCACCGCTCCCCGTGGCAACGAGAGGCCTATGACGAGCGTGATCGTCCATGCAATGGCGAGTAGGATGAAGGTCCGTTTGGAGAAAGGAAGACGCATCAGGAGCGTGGGTGAGTCAGGTAGCTGAGCAGGTCGGTGGCGAGCATGGAGGCTGGGGCATGCTCGGCCGCGTAGCGGTCGGCGGCAACCCCGCCGATGTGCAGGGCCGCAAGGGCTGCATCGCGAGGCGCAAGACCCTGAGCGAGGTAGCCGACAGTCAGACCAGCGAGGATGTCGCCGGATCCGGCTGTCGCCAGTGCTGGGTTTCCTGTAGCGTTGACATAAACCGTGCCGTCTGGGCAGCCCATTATACTTGGCATGCCTTTTAGGATGAGGAACGCTTGCCAATGCTTCGCCCACTGTCGCACGATAGCAAGGCGGTCGGTTAAGTCAAGGTCCGTGCCTACCATGAGCCGCAATTCGCCGACGTGCGGTGTGCAGATCCAGCGTCCGGCAAGTTTGGGAACCAACTCCTCGAGGTGATCGGCGTTCGCGTGGAGTCCATCGGCA
>CAYYHN010000179.1:0-7778 GCA_964471245.1 uncultured Rhodothermaceae bacterium
AGCCGCGGAGCAGGTGGAAAGTGTCCTCAAAGCATATGTCCGTGTACCTGCGGGCGAATGGGCTACGACGCTCGAAGAAGCGGTCGTTCGGGTGTTGGGACACTTGGTCGAGCCTGCTGAGACATTATCCGATTTCGTGTTTCATGACCTGCGCGAGACCCAGCCTGTGCCGACAGTGCTGCAACGGATGAGCTATTTCCACGCGTATCCCTACCTAAAACGTGCGGTCACGGCCTACTCCGAGCAGAAAGGTCTGACGAATTTGGAACACCGGCAGTTTCGGGCGTTGCTCCGCGGCTGGGATCAAAAAATCACAAAGGACTACAAGCCGCACCGTTGGCTTCGCACGTTAGAGCCGCTCTATGACGTTGTCACTATAATTCCAGCGTTGCGTACCCAAGGCATCCCTTTGCCGGTGTTGCAGCGTTTCTTTGAGGAAAAGGGGGCAGACGACATTGTCGATCAACTCACGAAAGAAGCCGCACGTGGCACGCTCGCCCTCGACGAGGTGGCCCTACGCCGTGTACTGGAAGCTGCCCAAGGCAAACTGCCCGATGTACTCTTAGCTATCTCGGAGGATACGGCGACCACAAAAGCCGCTCCGGCAGCACCAACCGCTCCGGCGGCTACGCCAGAGCCAGCCAAGCCCCAGCCGCCTGCTGGCCCCGTTCCCTTATGGATGCGATTCCAGCAGGAACGCCACGGGGGCCTTCATACTGAGCCTGCCCCAGCCGTCGAGGATCGCGTACAAGGGGACGGCGATCAGCCAGAGCCCGCGCCGCCTGTTGCGCCAGCCGAGCCAACCCCCGTCGCTGACAATGGCGAACAGGTGCCACTCTGGCAGCGTTTCCGGCGTCGGAACAATGGAGATGATAAAATTGCTCCTGCTGCTTCGAGTCCCGCGTCACCGCCTGTTGCGGAGCCGAGGAAGTCGTCCCCTGAACTCGCCGACTCCAAGCCTGAACCTTTGACTGAGGCGAAACCGTTCGGAGACATTCGGCAGGTAGAAGATGAAGTCCTCGGCGCAAGCAACGAGCGCGACCGGTTTATCCAAGAGCTGTTTGGGGGCTCCATCAACTCGTACGAAGCAACGCTCCGCCAACTCCACGGTGCACACACGTGGAAGGAGGCTACCGAGATCATCGCCCGAGAGGTATTCCGCAAGCATCGCGTCGACATTTACAGCGGGACGGCTGTCGCCTTCACCAACGCGGCCGAGAAGCGCTTCAGTCGGTCATGATGCTAGATGTGCGAAAAATTTAGCAGGAGACTGCAACCTTAAGGCGAAGCTCACGTCGAAGGTGTTAAAAATTTACCATACACCTGTTCGACCCACCTCTATTGCCATGCACCTAGCCATGCGTCGCCTTTGTTTGTGCCTGCTGTTCGTACTTGCAGGAAGTAGCCATTCGTTCGTTGCTGCGCAGTCGAAGCTGAGCTCCGATGATCTCATTGCCTTCCGTATCCATGGTGTGACGCCGTCCTTTATCTCCTCCATGGAAGAGGCCGGCCTTCGTTCTCTGGATCCCGATGAACTGATCGCATTTCGTATCCATGGTGTCAATGCGGCCTTTGTAGAGGATATGCAGGCGATGGAATTGGGTCGTTTGGATGCTGATGAGTTGATCGCCTTCCGCATTCACGGCGTCACGCCCGACTATGTGCGCTCGGTGCGCGGCATGGGCCTCGGCAACATCGATGCCGACGAACTGATCGCCTTCCGCATTCACGGCGTCACACCCGATTTTGTAGAGCAGATGGCACGTCGTGGCTTTACCGACCTCGACGCTGATGACCTTATCGCATTTCGGATTCACGGCGTCCGCCCTGCCTTTATCTCCGAAGTGGAAGCGATGGGCTTTGAGGGCATCGATGCCGATAAGCTGATCGCGTTTCGCATCCACGGCGTCTCTGCTTCGTTCCTCGGCGACATGAAGAAGCTGGGCTACGCCCTTGATGCCGACGAGGCCATTGCCTTTCGCGTGCACGGCATCAACGCGGCGTTTATCGACCGAATGGAATCCCTCGGGTTTGATGATCTTGATGGGGACGACCTCATCGCACTGAAAATCCATGGCGTCAACCGGGCGTTTATCGACGAGATGGATGGGCTCGGTCTGACCAACCTCACGCCCGACGAGGCTATCTCGCTGAAGATCCATCGCGTGAACGCTGCATTCCTCGATGAGATGCGCGCCATCGGCCTCTCCGACTTTACGCCGAAGCGTCTCGTCGCCATGAAAATGCTGGGCCTCGACCGTGACTTGGCCGATGAACTGGGGCGCAAGCGCTACGAAGATGTTTCTGTCGAAGAACTGCTTCGCCGTAACGGCCAATACGGCAACTTCGACCAGCCGTGGATGCAACGTTGGCGCGGCACGATGGAATCCATTGCGCGCGAATTGACGCGCTAAGCCACCTCTACCCTCACCTTTTCCACCACGTCAGGCTTCGGCCGCAGCCCTTTTCACATTATGTCTACTCCGTCTACTTCTCCGTTTGCCTTCATTCGCGAGCACATGGTCGCCCTTGGGTTGCTGGCGTTGCTCATCCTGAGCGTCTGGCTCGGCCCGCAACTGGCGCGTGGCTTCGGTCTGTTCGAAGACAAAGCCCATGTGCACATCGCCGTCGATGCACACGCTACCGATGTCGTGGCGGTTGAAGTAGAGCAAGCCGTTGAGGAGGCCGTCGAGGCGGCGCTGGCGGCGGCGTTTGAAGCTGAGCATGTGGAGGCCGAAGTGGCCGCCGCATTGGAAGCCGTTCGCCAAGAACTGAGTGGGCTTGAGCACGAGATAGCCGGTTTGGATATCGACGACCTCGTCGCGATGCGCCAGCACGATGTGACGCCTGCGTTCATTGCCGCCATCGCCGAAGCAGGCTTCGATAACCTTGACGTAGATGACCTCGTTGCGATGAAAATCCACGGCGTCACGCCAGCGTTTATTGAGTCGATGGCCGAAGCAGGCTTTGATGACCTCGATGTAGACGACTTGGTGGCGATGAAAATCCACGGTGTCACACCCGAGTACGCGGAACTGATGAACGGTCTGTTCGACAAGTAATCGCTAACGCGACCGAAACGGGGCAGCCTCGTGCTGCTCCTTTTTTTGATTATTTTGTGCTAAAAAATTAACACATTGCTATGCAAATCTATCCTTGCCCTCGACGCATATGGTTTGTCTGTGTCCTCTTGGTGCTTGTTGCGATGGCGGACCACGCCGTCGCACAATCAGCCGACTTGCGCACGGCCATCGCCAACCTGACCGATGCCGATGCAACCGTCCGCGCCCAAGCCGCCTGCGCACTCGCCGACATGGAAACGACCGACACCTCGGCGCTTGCGGCGCTCGTTCGTCTCTTGTCTGATGACGCCGTTCTCCCCGGTGATGTGTGCGATGCCGCTGACGAGGAGGTGATGCACATGCCCGGCCGCTGGCGGCAAGGCAGCCGCTGGCCCGACCGTGAGACCGAGTGCGGGCCGACTTCGCCCGGGCGCAAAGCTGCTGAGGCACTTGCAGCAGCAGGACCGCAGGGTGTCCCTGTTTTGCTGGGGGCGCTCGAAGCTGATGCGGCGACGGTACGTGAGAAGGCCGCATGGGCCTTGGGTGAGGTCGAAGACTACCGCGCCGTGGAACCACTCATCGAACGGCTTAGTGATGCTGCCATGCCCGTACGCCGAAATGTGGCGTGGGCTTTGGGACAAATCGAAGCGCCGACAGCGGTCTCTTCGCTCGTTTCTACACTCCGACGCGATGCCGCAGCTCCTGTTCGCCTGCATGCGGCGTGGGCCTTGGGAAGCATCGAACACGTCGATGCGGTACGTGGCTTGATGGATGCGTTGAAAGATGATGCGCCTGCGGTACGGCAGGCGTCGGCATGGGCGTTGGGTAACATTGAAGACGCTGCGGCTGTGCCGGGCTTAGTCACGGCCTTGCGCGATGACGCAGGCGCAGTCCGCGAGCAGGCCGCGTGGGCGCTGGGCAACATCGAGTCGCGCCGCGGCGTCGAGGGATTGGTACGTGCGTTGGCTGATGTACGCGCGGGTGTCCGGCGGCAAGCGGCATGGGCGTTGGGCAACATCGAAGATCCTTCTGCCGTGGAGGGGCTCGCCCGTGCAGTTCGTGATGACCATCCGGGCGTGCGGAAGCAAGCCGTCTGGGCATTGGGCAACATCGAAGCCGAAACAGCGGTCCCTGCCCTTACCGAAGCGCTACGCGACCCGAGCCAGCGCATCCGCAAGCAAGCCGCGTGGGCATTGGGCAACATCGAGGCCGGAGCCGCTGCTGATGCATTGATCACAACCCTGACAGATGCTGATGCAGGCGTGCGCAAGCAGACGGCATGGGCGTTGGGTAACATCGAGTCACGCCGTGCTGTCGAGGCCTTGGGACGTGCCCTTCAAGACACCAATGCTGGGGTCCGGAAGCAGGCCGCGTGGGCACTCGGTAACATCGGTGATCCACGTGCCGAGTCGTCCTTGCTGCAAGCGTTGGAGGATGAAGACGCGGGTGTTCGTAAGCAAGTCATTTGGGCAATCGGGGCGCTGCAGTAGGCGGCTTTACATGCGGCAACTCGGCAGCGGGGATGGGCGGCAGCGTCGGTCCCCGCTGGGCGTTTAGGTAACCTCAAGATTAGGCCCTATCGGCCTGCCGTTGCAGGGGAGCAACCTGCCGCATGGCAGCGCCGCCTGTCGCAAACGGCTGGTGGTAGGTGATAAGGTGGCGGTATCATCGGAGCGTTCGACACACGAACACGATGCGCAAGCTGCCCCGCAGGGGATGAACTCCTGCGGGCTGGCATCGAACCACCACTTTGACACCGACCGACCTCACGAAACTCCTAGCACTCTTCCTCGCCTCGCTGTTGGCCTTTGCCAGCACTACGACCGACGCCCCGATGACGACCTCGCCCGACGACGACATCGTCGACGTTGCCGTCAAAGCAGGTAGCTTCAATACCCTCGCGGCTGCCCTCGGCGCGGCCGACCTTGTCGAGACGCTGAAAGGCGACGGTCCCTTCACCGTCTTCGCGCCGACCGACGAAGCCTTCGCCAAGTTACCTGCTGGTACCGTCGAGAACCTGTTGAAGCCAGAGAACAAAGACCAACTCATCGCCATCCTGACGTACCATGTCGTACCGGGCAAAATCATGTCGAGCGACCTGCTCTCGACGGGCAATGCGACGACCGTTAACGGCCAAGCTGCGCCGATCGGCCTCACCATCGCTGGTGCCAATGTCGTCCAAGCAGACATCCAAGCTGCAAATGGCGTCATCCACGTGATTGACACCGTGATGCTGCCCGAGTAAGCTCACCGGATGTGCCGCAGCCAGACCTCCTTCTGGCATGCTACAACTTGAAGCGGGCGGGCTGTTCAACGGTCCGCCCGCTTTGTTCTTGATCGAGAGCCCCGATGCCAACCAACCACCTTCGCTTTCCGACCGTCACTGGGAAAAGCCTCACCAAACGTATCCACCATTTACCCAACGACTTCGTCGGCGCGCTGAACCTCGTCCTCGTGGCATTCTACGAACACCAACAGGCGATGATCGATACGTGGCTGCCCGTGGCTCAGCAATTGGCCGCCCGGCATCCTCGGTTGGCCTACTACGAGTTGCCGACGTTAGCACGGTACAATCCGGTCGTGCAGTGGTATATCAACGAAGGCATGCGGCGAGGCATTCCTGATGAATCGGTGCGCGCCGCAACTATCGTGCTCTACCTCGATCGCCGGGCCTTTCGCCACGCCCTTGGGCTGCCCGCCGAAGACACGATCTATGCACTGCTTGTGGATCAAGCGGGGCATGTGTTGTGGCGTACAGAAGGCCGTTGCGATGACTACAAGGCCGACTTGCTGGCCGCCGAGATCGCGCGTCGCCAAGATCACGGTGCGGTGCTGGTATCGTAGCGTTTGTAACCCTGTGCGGAGCAGGCCGTAGGCGCATCCTTCGGAAGAACACTAGCCGCTTGTACAACCTGTTCGCACATCCCACACATGAAAAAGTTAGCCGCGCTGGTCCCCATGCTGGGCCTGCTGCTTGTTTTTGCAACGACCACACACGCACAAACCCTCACGACGGGCCAATGGACAGGCACCGTCACGCCACCCAACGGCAATGCCGTCGAGGTCTTTTACGACGTTGCCTACGAAGACGAGGCCCTCGTGATCTCCATGACCGTCCCCGAAATGGGCGACCAAGTCTTTACTTTCTCCGACATCGTCCTTGACGAAGAACTCTTGTTCTTCACGTGGCAACCCGGCACCGACCTCGACTGCCAACTTACGCCCCACGATGACGGTCACTACGAAGGCGAATGCGTCGACGAAGAAGGCGCGCCGGGCACACTGGTCATGATCCCGCCCTCAGAAGAGTAAGCCGTTCCGCACACGATTCGCTTGATGCCTCGCTGATACCCAGCGGGGCTTTTTTATTGGCGGACCAGTCGTCGCGTGATGGGCGGACTGGCGCTTCCTTCAAGGCGATAGAGGTACACACCAGGTGCCAAGTTGCTTGCATCAAAGGTCGCTTCGTACGTGCCTGTGTTAAGCGGTGCATCAACTCTGGGTTACCTCACGTCCTAACAGGTCGTAGACGGACAGGCGGACATGCTGCGGTTTGGCGATGCTGTAACCAAGAGTTGTCGTAGTTGTAAACGGGTTGGGGTAGGCGTGATAGAGCCAACGCGGCGTACCGGGCTCAAAGATCGGCTCTTCTGGCTGAAATACAGACCAATCGAACGGTGAGGTGAGCTGATCCTTGACTGTTTGCAATCGCCCAGCCTCGCGGCGGAGCACACGTATAGCATCAAGGTGGTCCTCGCCGAAAGCGACCATGGTTGCAAACACAAACGTCTGTTCGTCTCCCGGCATCATTCGGAAGGGGCCGCTGCTGAGAGCGTAGCGCTTGTCAGACAAATTGGCTGCTTGGCCTGTGCCATCGAGGTTGTTTTGGCTCCAGTAGGCGCGGTCTTCTGCATGTCCCGGAAAACAGACGTTCGTTCTTGGTCTGTCTATATGTTGAGGCGTTCCCGTTGCGTCTCCGTATGCCACCATCGGTTCTCCATTTTTCCATAAGCCTTGCAAGATGTTATAGGTTTGCTCTGCATTATTTGGCTCACCGTAGGGGCCACCGCTCTTGAAGGCACAGACCATGCTCGAAAGCCCTAGGTCATTGCCATGCGTGTCGGTGACACCGCGCAAGACGATGTGTGCTATGGCAGGCGGATTGTCGCCAAACCCGCCGAACGCAAGGTCATCCTCATTGTCTGCATTGTAGGAGTAGGCAAAGTTGGCAACAGTATCGACCCCAGTAAAATCATCGCCAAAGTTGCCGAGATCGTCGTCTACATAAAGGCCAAGGAACGCGTTTTCGAGGGGCGCCTCACCTTGGTAGCGGAGGCGGTAGCGGTAGAACACCGTTGTGCCAAGGACACCGGGCACGTCGAAGAGGAAGGCACTTCCATGCACGCTGAGCCCCACTGTCGGCTCGGGATTGCCTAAGCCATCCGTCGTCGTATGGCCCCGGTCGTTCATCACCCACCACAGCATCTGATCACCAAGGATTTCTGGAAGATCGCCCCCGAGGAGGTTGTAGTTCATCGGATCCCCGTCTCCATCCACAACAGGTGCATCGAGGTGGGCGGGCCAACCCCGTAAGTTATCTGTAACAACGCCTTCCTCAACAAAGCGCCGAAGGTCATCGCTCGTGAGGGCATAAAGCGTGTCGTATGGTGCACAGTCATCTGGAGGTAGGCCGCTGGCATCGAGTGGGCCCGGCCA
>CAYYHN010000180.1:0-7775 GCA_964471245.1 uncultured Rhodothermaceae bacterium
CCCCTCCATCGGCGTGTCGGAGGATGTATCAAAGAACGCACGGCTCAACGCGCCAAAGAAGTCGAGCTGCCAGCCATTCCATCCGTCCTCGAAGCCGCCATTCACGATCCGCTCCTGCCGCAGTACGGCCATGTTAATCGCATCTGAAACCGGGCTCTCGTTGCCTGCCCGGTCCATTGCGCTCACCGTGTACGCCGCCGTCCCAACAATGATGTCCTTTTCGGCAAACGTCGGATTGAGCGTGTAGTCGATCACCTCGCCATTCCTGCGAATGATGTAACGGGCCAGACCCGCGGGATCAGAGACGGGATCCCATGCAAGCACCGCCGACGTGTTGGGATCTCCAATGCGCCGCACGTTGTTAGGCGTAGGTGGCGGCGTGGTGTCATTGTAGCCTAACCGTTGCCGAAAAGCCACTTCGTTCTCGGCGTGCTGATATACCGGGTCGGCGATGGCACCTGTGTAGCGTCCAAGCACCTCGGCGTTGAGTTGCAAGCGCGCCTCGCCCCAGTCGAACCAATTGATCCCAAGTCGATGGGACCAATCGACCCAATTCCAGTTGATGTATCCGAACTGCTTGATCTCAGGCCGTTTGTGCATGTAATCGAAGAACGGCACGAACCACTGATTCCAGTCCGCCTCGCCATCGGTCACGCCTACATAGCGCGGTGTCGTCTCGCCAATCATCACGGGCTTCTGCCGCACGTGTGCGCTGTCGAGGAATGCGTAGGCATCAGGATCGCTGAAGTGCTCGGCGGAGAATAGGTCGAGGCCAAACCAGTCCACGTATGCATCGCCAGGGTAGTAGGCGAAGAAGTCGCGCTCGCCATCCATCGCAGCGCACCACACCGTAGCGACTTCGAGGTCGGCCGCACGTAGCTTTTCGGTGATGCGGATGTAGGCCGCCTTGTAGCTTTCAGGCAGGTAGCCATTCCACACGACGCCGTTGAACTCGTACCCGATGCGCAAGTACGCCGGATGTCCCAGCCGTCGAAAGCCTTCGATCAGGTGATCAATCTGCTCATCGAACTCGCCTGCAGCCACGCGGTCTTCGTAGTGACTGCTCGGCGTACCGTCGGCCGTCATCGAGAGGCCAATCTGCGGGATAACAAAGTGGTCAGGATACTTCAGCAGCGTTGCCTTGAGTTCATCCGCCCAATCAGGCCCCACGATGTTCAGGCCGGTGTAGAACATGTAGATGCCGGGCTTATGCCCCTCGGGCATGGCCTGCCAGTAGTCATCGAAGTCCTCAACGCTCTGCCCCGCGCCGTGCATCAGCACGTCCTGCGGCTCCAGCAGCGCGCCGTAGTTGTTGCGCGGTGCGATGGTTTGTGCATGCACCATGGTCGTTACGAGAATAAAAACAAGGATGAAGGCGAGTCGCTGGCGCATAGGCTTAAGAATTTATCATGTTGATTCCCCTTCAAGGTATTCAATAGCAGCCTCAAGAGCTTTCTCTTGATCGTCGAACACCGTGCGATGATGATCTCTGCCGTACGGGGTAACAATCATTACCCATTTCCTACCATCCGGTACAAGGAAAAACGCTCGATCAAGTATTGTAAATGACTCAACTTGCCTAGGCTGTTTCGAGACAAAAATGCCAAAAGGTCCAAAGTAGTCTCGACGTTGCGCCTGGTAACCGTTGTCACGAAACCACTCGATGATCTGACTACTAGTTCTCATAGACAGCATTAGGTGTATCGTTTGCTCTACTCACTCCACGGTCAGCGTGATCGTCTGGAGATCGGCCGAGTTGGTGCCAACCATGATGGTGAACGTGCCGGGTTCGACCGTCCAGTTCATCGCACGGTCGAACATCGATAGGTGCTCCGGTGTGAGCGTGAGCGTGACGGTCTGCCGCTCGCTAGGTTGCAGGCTGATGCGGGCAAAGCCTTTGAGTTCCTTCACAGGACGCGTCACCGAACTCACATCGTCGCGAATGTACAGTTGCACCACCTCATCACCCGCACGGTCGCCTGTGTTGATGACATCAACCCGTACATCGACGCTGCTGTCACGTGCGATGGTGTCTTGGCTGAGGCGTAGGTTCTCATAAGCAAACGTCGTGTAGCTGAGGCCATAGCCAAACGGGAAGAGCGGTGTGGTTTCGTCGAACAGATAGACGCGGCGGGCGGTGGGTTTGTGGTTGTAGAACATGGGCAGTTGGCCCACGTTACGTGCGATGCTTGTCGGTAGCTTGCCGCCGGGGTTGATATCGCCGAATACCGCCTCGGCCACGGCCGTCCCGGTCTCTTGGCCTAGGTACCATCCATCAAGGATGGCAGGCACGTTCTCGGCGATGTAGTTGATGGCGAGCGGCCGCCCGTGGATCATGATGACGATGGTCGGCACGCCGGTCTCCAAGATGGCTTGGACTAAATCGTCTTGCTGCGCGAGCAATGTTAAGCTCGTGCGGTCGCCTGGGTGCCCTTCGGCCCACGCCTCGCGGCTCGTCTGCTCGTTGTCGCCCACGACCACGATGGCAACATCGGATCCCCGCGTTGTTTCTACCGCTTCGGCAATACGCGTGCGATTCTCGTCGGGATCGCCGAGCACAACTTCGTCGGCCCACCAGCTTCGGCTTTCCGTCAGGACAACGCCTTGGGCATGCACCACCTCGGCGCGGTCGCCCACGTAGGCACGAATGCCGTCGAGAATGCTAACGGTCTGCTTGGGCACATCGCTATAACCACCCAGAATGGTCTCTGCTGCGTTGGGACCGACCACGGCAATGCGGCCCAGATTGTCTAGGTTGAGCGGCAGCATGTCACCGTCGTTCTTGAGCAGGGTGATCGCCTTGCGCGCAGCCTCAAGCGCCACCGCACGCGCTTCATCATTGCCCGTCAAGGCCTCGGCAGCGTCTGGATCTCCATATGGATGCTCGAACAATCCTGCGAGGAACTTACCATGCAACAGCCGCCGCACGGCTTGGTCAACGCGCGCTATGTCCAATCGGCCAGATTCTACCAGTTCGGGGATGAGACGATACACGTCCCAATCCGGCAGTTCGATATCAACGCCTGCTGCAATGGCTTGCAGCGCCGCGTCCGCCTTGTCGGCCGCGACGTGGTGGCGGCGTTCGAGTTCGGCGATTGCGAAATAGTCGGCCACCACAAAGCCATCGAAAGCCCACTCGCCCCGCAACACATCACCGAGGAGCCATGTGTTGGCATGCGAAGGCACGCCGTCAATTTCGTTGTATGAGGCCATCACGCTGGCGGCGTTGGCTTCTTGGATGGCGGCTTTGAAGGGTGGGAAAAACATCTCGCGCAGTGTCCGTTCGGCAATCTGCGCCGGGCCAACGTTGGTACCACTTTCGGGTTGGCCATGCCCCGTCATATGCTTCAGCGTCGCCAAGACGCGGTCTTGTGCCAGCGGCATCGTCCTGCCCTGAAAGCCCTGCACGGCTGCCACACCAATTCGGCTGACGAGGTACGGATCTTCGCCGTACGTTTCCTCGAATCGCCCCCAGCGTGGATCACGGGCTACGTCAACCACCGGCGAAAGCACATGGTGGGCACCACGCACCCGAATCTCGCGGGCAACGATGGTGTAAATGCGCTCGATCAGGTCGACATCCCACGTGCCTGCCAGCGCGATCGCCTGTGGAAAGTGCGTCGCATCCTTCGACTGCATGCCGTGCAGGCCTTCCTCGTGCATCAGGATCGGGATACCCAGCCGTGTCTCTTCGATGGCCCAGCGCTGGATGCTGTTGATCAGTTCGGCCGTCTCGCGTGGCCCGCGGTAGAGATCCACACCGGGTGTTGCTTGCCCCCAACGATCCGACGGTCGTGCCAAACACCCGATGCCATCTGGCAGTAGGGCCGAGGCTTTTTCGGCTACAAACGCAGCGTTTTCGTCCATGATCTGCGGCTTGCTGTCCCAGAGGCACATCATCTGTGCCGCCTTTTCGGCCAACGTCATCCGCGCCAACAGATCATCTACGCGTGCATCAATGGATTGAGTGGCATCTTTATAGAGGGGCATATCTTGCGCATTAATAGGTGAAGCGGCGAAGCCTACCATCAGAGTGAAGAAAACAAAAGCAAGGAAACGCATCTTCATAGCAAAAAAGGCTGCATCAAAACGAGTGGCAAGAAGGCATAACCTATACTCACCCTAAATCATAATTGAAGTGATTCAAAATTGCCTTACCCGAGACAAACCAAGGTATACGACGCAGATATTGAATCCTAAATCAATCCAAACATAGTATTTTTCCAAATAAAATGTCAAGAAAGCTGTATTTTCCTAGCCATTCTTTCTAGTAAAAGACACATATACAAAAACAGGCAATATTGAATCGATTCAAAAATGAATAACAAGTATTCAACAAACAAGATCTACATACAACAGCTTATACTGGTGCTGATTTTGGCCATGGGGTGTAGCAGTAGTACGGATGCGAATGAGGACACCGATGAACTTGGCTTTGTAGGCTTGAAGACGCTCGCAGATCATCCGGTCGGTGTTGCCATTCAAGCGCGGCATCTGGATTCGAGTCAACGCACGGACCTCATCACAGGCGTGTTCGACCGAATCTCCGCCGAGTACGAGATGAAGCCCGTGCCAATCTGGACCGGCCCAGATTCCTACAACTGGGCTGCATCGGATGCCTTAGTCGATTTTGCGGGATCCAATGGCATGACGGTGCACGGCCACACCCTCGCATGGCACCAAACGACGCCGAGTTGGCTCGCCGGCTTTTCGGGCGACGACACAGCGTTTGAAGCAGTTGTAGAAGACTACATCTCGACGGTGATGCAGCGGTATGCTGGTCGCGTGGTGAGTTGGGATGTCGTCAATGAAGCTTTTGCTGATGCCAGCGGTCAGCTTCGCAACAGTATCTACCGCCAACGTATGGGCGATGACTACATCGCCAAGCTCTTCGAAATGGCCCGCACCGCCGACCCGAATGCGCTGCTGTTTTACAACGACTACGGCACCATTTGGGACGCCAACAAGCGCAATGCCATGTTTGCGATGATTGACGACTTGCAAGCACGCGGCGTCCCGATTGATGGCGTGGGACTGCAAATGCACATCACGTACGACTTTCCCACAATGGACGCCATCATCGCTACGATGGATGCCATTGCTGAGCGTGGATTGCTCGTCCATATCTCGGAACTGGACGTACGCATCAACGCGCTCGGTGACTTGACGGCCTTCACCCGCGAACGCGGCGAACTGCAAGCGGAGCGCATCCGTGATGTGGTGGCAGCTTACAATCAACTGCCTGCGGAGCAACAATTTGGCATCACGATGTGGGGACTCGCGGATTCGGACTCGTGGTTGATTAACTTCTGGGGCAACCCCGAATGGCCGTTGCTGTTCAACGACCGATTCAACCCCAAACTTGCGTATGAAGGATTTGTCGAAGCGCTGGAGGCTGCCCAATAAGACACCTATGCTCATAGTGCTGGGGCTGCTGCTTATTTCGAGCCTCGCAGGTTGCCAATCGGATGAACCTACAACACCAACTCGAACCGCCCCAGCCCTCTCGCCGGTGGCATCGCGCTACGTTCAGCAAGCCCAGCAAGCTCTGCGCAGTCAAGCCTTTGTCCAAGGACTGGCCTTTGCTGACAGCGCGGTAACCGCAGCGCCGTTTGCACCCGAAGGCTACTTCGTGCAAGGACGGCTCTATTTTGCGCTGCAACAATACGATGCTGCCGAGGAAGCCTACCGCAAGGTTGCACAGTACCAAGCCGACTACCCAGGCCTCGCACACAACCAAGGCAACGTCCTCTTTCAGCAACGCCGCCACCGCGAGGCCCTCGCCTTCTACACCCGCGCAACGGAGCAAAGCGACGACCCAAATCCATGGCATGGCCTCGGAGGCACGCATGAAGCGCTCGGCAACACCGACGACGCCTTCGCTGCCTACACCCAAGCGCTTGCCGCCGATCCAACGTACGCGCCCGCCCATATCAGCCTTGCCAACTGGCACGAGCAAAGCGGAGCTTATACCGAAGCCCTCCGCCACGCCGAAGCCGCCTTCGCCCAAGACACCACCAACCTCGCGTATCGTTACCGCGCAGGCGCACTGCGGCACCGCACCGGCGCCTCTGCCGAGGCCATCCCACTGCTCCGCACCGTCCTCGACGCCGAACCGTGGAACTACCAAGCCGCCTTCACGCTTGGGCAAGCGCTCCAACAGATAGGTGATGCTGGAGCCATTGCCATGCTCGAACAAGCCAACCAACTGCGGGCCGAACAAAGTGATGTAGACCGTTTTGGCCGTGTCGCGCGCAACGAACCGGATAATTTCCAAGCACAGATTACCCACGCTGACGCCCTGCGCCGCTCGGGTCGCCTCACCGAGGCGCTGACCGCCTACCACCGTGCCGAGCGCTTACGCCCCACCAACGCAACCCTACAAACCAACCTTGCCACTCTCTACGCCCAGTCCGGCCAACCCGACGAAGCTATCGCCCGCTTCCGCCGCCTCCTCCGCGCCGACTCAACCAACGCCGAGGTATGGCTCAACCTCGCCCTCACCTACGCCACCGCTGGCCGCCCAGCCGATGCTGACGCTGCCGTCCAACAAGCCTTCCGCTACGGTGCCGACAACCCCGCCGTCCAAGCCTTCCGCCAACGGCTGCAGCAGCGTAGATAGTATGGGATTTGAAAAAAGGAGATGCGAAACAACGTGGCTGTGCGTGTCTCCCACTGAGGGATTCTGGTTGATTCGCCTAGAACCACGGCCGTGATGTTCCTCTTCAGCACCTATTCGAGAACTCTGACGCGGAGATGCGACGGGTGCTCCGGCGAAACGAACACGCGGTGCGTCGCTTTCTGGTAGTCTTCAGCCGTCGCCTTGGCGATCTCCATGAACTGCTGCGGGTTGCGGTCGACCATCGGGAACCACGAGCTCTGGACCTGAACCATGATCCGGTGCCCACGTTTGAATGTATGGGCCACGTCCTGCATGTCGAACGTAACCTCCGTAACCTCGCCCGGGGTGAACGGCTCGGGGTCGGAGAAGCTGTTCCGGAACTTGCCGCGCATGACTTCGCCGCGGACGAGTTGCTGGAAGCCACCCATCGGCACCGAGCACCCGCCTTCGGGCAACCGGCATTCGTAGTCGCCGGGGTATACGTCGATGAGCTTGACGACGAAATCGGCGTCGGTCCCCATCGTCGTCACGAAGAGCGAGGCGAAGAGATCGCCGGTAAGCGTCATGTCCTCTTCAAGCACGGGGGACTCGAAGACAAGCACGTCAGGGCGGGTGCTCGCGAACCGCTGGTCCTGTACGACGAACGCATCGTCGCGGCGAATCACGATCTGGTCGGTGTGAGGGACTGGCTTGGCGGGATCCGAGACGTACTCCTCGAAGGCACCGGCCACCGTCGGCGCGTCGAGCCCAAGGGCACCGCCGGACTGGAGGTAGAGGCTTGCCTCGCGGGCTGCGGGTGGCGGCCATGCGTCGAAAAAGCGCCAGCGGTTGGCACCGGTCACGAGACCTCGGCGAGGTCAGGCTCCCCGTTGCCCTTCAGGTAGGCGTTGAAGAACGGGGCCTCGACGTTTTCGCGGTACCACACGGCGGTCTGTTGGCCGAAGTACAGGTCGCCGTAGCTCTCGCCGCCGCCGCGTGCCCAGCCGCCGTGCCACCACGGGCCCATCGCGAGGTACGACGCCGTCGCGTTGTGGTCCTCGACAGTCGCATAGGTCTTGAGCGAGCCATAGAGGTCTTGGGCATCAAACCAGCCGCCGGTCACAACGACGGCTGGCGTCGCGTCACGCAGGGGAGGAAGCGGCGTCCGCGCCTC
>CAYYHN010000181.1:0-7754 GCA_964471245.1 uncultured Rhodothermaceae bacterium
CCCGACGCTGATTTGCTTCACATCGGGGCGTCGCGTATGGAGGTCGATTTGGTCTTCGATGTCGATGGCAATCGCTATCGGGTCGTTAGGTCGTATCAGCAGTCGGCCACAGGGAAGACCTCGAAGCCAGGGTTAGAGTTTCAGGTTTTTGACCAAGAGGCCGACGCCTTTCGTCCGCAAACCTCGCCATCGATACGCGAAACGCAATCGGACATTACGCGCACGCTAGGGCTTGATTACGATACCTTCATCAACTCGGCTTTTCTGCTTCAAGGCCGCTCCGATGAGTTCACCAAGCGCCGCCCGAACGAGCGCAAGGAAATCCTAGGTCGCATTCTTGATCTTGACCGGTTCCGAAAGTTAGCGGACTTGGCTGGCGAACGCCTGCGAACTGTTCGACGTGATGTGGAATGGATTTAGCTGGATCTCGAACGCCTTGAGCGCGGCCAAGCCGACGTGATGGCTTGGGAAGAAGCCCTTGAAGCGGTCGAGGAGCAACTTGAGCAGATGCTCGAACAGCAAGCATCTGCCCGGCAAGCATTAGAACGCATCACGGCAGAAATCGCTAAGATGGATGCGGTACGCGCAGAACAGGCTGAACTTGAACGCCGGGTAAAACAGCTTGTGTCTGAGCAGAACGGTGAGGATGAAGACCTTCAGCGCCTTGCCCAACGGATCGAAGAAGCGAATCGGCTGATTGCGAATGCAGAGCAGATCAAGCAGGCTTATGAACGCGCCCAAGCGCTGAGCAAGGAGCGCGATGCATTGGACCATCAACGTGACGTAGTCCGCGGCTTAGAAAAGCAGCAAGAGCACATCAAGGACACCATGAAGGAGCGGCAGATGGCGGAAGAACAACGCCTCCGCGATGCACAAGCTTCTTTGCAATCGGATGAACGTACCATTGCCGAACTCGACCGGCAACTCCTCGAACAAGTCGCAGTGAAGGTACAGCGTGATGCAGCGCTCAAAGCTACTAAGACACTCGCACAACTGGAAGCCAAACGAAAGGCCCACGAGGAAGCTACAAGCAAAGCCGAAGCAAGTTTTGCTGCGTTGGAGCAGGAGAAAAAAGGGCTTGAAGGCCAGCGAATCCTTCTATTAGATCAGATTGCTAAAGAGGCTGCGCATTTACAACCTGTTGCGCAGGCAGCAGCTGCATTGAAGGATGCGGAAGCAACGGTGGAACGCCGTCGCAAGCTCCAAGAGCAGATGGAGGTCGTTAAGCATGAAGGCCAAGAACTTGCAGAAGCCATTAAGGAGCGGAGCGGGCAGCTATCGGGCATTGCAACGGCCGCTGCGAAGTTAGCACGGAATCGAAAAGAAGTCGCTGAAACAAAGGATGGTGCATGCCCTACGTGCGGTTCGGAATTGACACCGCTTCATCGAACGAAGGTCCTTGAGCAATTTGATGTGCAACTTGCCGAGCAAGCCCAGTTACGGCTCGATACGGAGGCTTGGATCACGAACAGCGAAGCATCTCGTGCAGAGTTGCGGCGTCAATTCGTAGCCCTCAAGGCGGACGTTGAGCAACTTGAATCCGCCCAAGAACAATGGGCGGCTGCGAAAGCAGCACTTGATACGGCCAACGAAAAAGCAACAGCCCTTGCAGAAAAGCACCAAAAGGCAAAAGCCCTTGCTCAACAAATTGACCAGCGGCAGTTTGGGTTTGAACACCGAGACGCCTACCGAAGTGCTAAGCAACACATAGCTGAGATCGCTTTCGATGCGAATGCCTACGAGTCCATGCGCCGTAAAGCAGATCAGTTGGAGCGATTGGAGCAGGAGGTCGTACGACTGGAGGAAGTGCGTGGGCGCAAAGAGCAGCTAGGTGCCCAACTCACACCCCAGAAAACGCGCTTAGCAGCAATACGGCGTGAACTGGATGCGGGAACGATGTTCGTGTCCTATCGCGAAAAGTTGGCACGGCTGGCTGATCAACTGGCGCGTGTTGGATTCGACCATGCACGCTTTGAACAGGTTCGGAAGGAACTCACGGCATTAAGTCGTGCTGGCGAACGCTTCCAACAATTGTTCAATGCGCAGGAAAACAAAGCGGAGTGGGATGAGCAAGCGAAAGCTTTGACACAGCGCAAAACAGAGCGTATGCATACCATCGAAGCGCTCCAAACCCGCGTAAATGCTTGCCAGAAGCAGCTACAAGCTGCTGAAGACTTAGCCCAACAACGCGCAGGCCAGCAGGAGGCGATGAAAACGCTGGAGGCTACGATTGCTGTGCAACAACAGCAACGGGGGCAATGGCAAGAACGCCTCGCGAAAGCTGAAGCGGAGCGGAAAGAGATCCGTTCGCTCCGAAAAAAACAGCGCGAGCACAAGAGCAAAGAAGTACTGTATACCCAACTTCGCAAAGCATTTGGTAGGACAGGGATCCCTTCGCTGATTATTGAACAAACCTTACCGGAAATAGAGGACCGCGCCAATGAATTGCTGCACCGGCTCAGCGATGGGCGCATGCATGTTAGCTTGGAAACCCAACGTGACTTGAAAACGGGCGGGACGAAAGAGACGCTTGACATCAAAATCACGGATGAACAAGGCATTTCGCGCCCTTACGAGACGTTCTCAGGTGGTGAAGCATTCCGCGTCAACTTCTCCCTACGTATTGCATTGGCGCAATTGCTGGCCGAACGGAGTGGCGTTCGGGTGCGTACGTTGGTGATCGATGAAGGCTTCGGTACACAAGACGCGCAAGGTGTTGAAAACATGGTCGAAGCCATCCAAGTGGTAAAGGAGGACTTCGATAAGATCATGGTGATCACCCATTTGAACCAACTAAAAGAAGCGTTTCCTGTCCGGATTCAGGTGCGCAAAGATGCAGCTACGGGTTCAACGTTTGAAGTCCTCGGTGTATAATCCGTTATTGCAATAGACAAGAAACCCAATGAGCATTTTGCGCGGATTAATGGGAGCGGCCTCCGAGGTGGACATGCGCTCCTTACGGAAAGAGTTCGAGCCGATCCTGATCGATGGTGAATCGATCGAGAAGGCGTTTCAGATCATCCGTGAGCTCATCGTCTTCACCAACAAACGGCTCGTCTTGGTCGACAAGCAAGGAGTAACAGGTAAGAAGGCGGAGTACATGAGCATCCCGTATCGCAGCATTTTGCGATTTTCGAAGGGGCGGCGCGGACGGATGGAGCTTGACAGCGAGATTAAGTTGTGGGTGCTAGGTATGGACGAACCAGTCGTGCGCGAGTTTAAGTCGGACGAAGACACCAATGCCGTCTACAAGCTATTGAGTCAATTTATCCTCAACGTTTCGTAGGCTAAGCTTTGCGCATCACAGCGATGCCGCCAATAATGAGTCCGCCGCCCATGAGGTGGGCCAGAGTAATCGGTTCACCAAGCCAAAAGAAACTGACGACGAGGGTAATAAAGGGCACGGTGTTTCCGAATGCTGCCGTCCGTGAAGGGCCACTACGTTCAACAGACGTATTCCACCATACGATCGCCATGCCAGAGGAAAGGGCTCCAGAATAAACGACAGCGAGCCAACTCCACCCGGGGATGTCAGTCCAAGACGTTGGATCCGCGAACGGCACCGCGAGTGCACACAGCACAGGCAAGGAGATCATGAGGCCCCAAAACGTCAGGGCAATGGGTGTAATCGATGTGAGCAGTTTCTTATTAAGTGCAGTGAAGAGGCTCCACGAGCATGCTGCTACCAAGATGATCGCATTGCCCTCCCATGTGCCAGAACCAAAAGCAAAACGGTCGCTGCCTGAGATAATGACGAGGCCTGTACCCATAAGCGACAGCGTAATCCCAAACCACATGCGTCGTGTGACGGTCTCCACCTTGAACGTCATGCTAAAGAGCGCAACCCATAGTGGAACGCTTGCCATAATTAGTGCAGCGTTTCCAGTTGTCGTCGCATCGACCCCAACGATAAATAAGGCTTGATACAATGCAAACCCAAGCAATCCCAGCCCTGCAAGCGCCCATCCATGCGTGCGCAGGGGCGCGAAAAAGCGTTGGTGTTTTCGGCGTTGCTCCGTATAGTAGAGAACACCCAAGACTCCCGCAGCTATGATCAAACGTAATGCGTTCAGTGTGTGCGGGTGGAAATAGACCATCAGGGCTTTCACGACGGAGAAGTTGACCCCCCAGATCAGCACGACCAGTACCATCAAGCCTTCTGGAACCAACCACGAACGTCGTTGCATAGCGACTAGTCTCTTGTCATCGTTGAGCTAAACAGGACTGCATCTATGGAACGTCCTTTACCCATTAGTGAGGTTGCGGCACGCTTTGAAGTAAAAGCGTATGTGTTGCGATACTGGGAAACGGAGTTTGAACAGCTTCGACCCGGAAAAAACAAGGCTGGGCATCGCATCTATCGTGCGAAGGACCTTGCTGTCCTCGAACGCATCGTTTATTTATTGCGCAAGAAAAAATACACGATCGAAGGGGCACGGCAGGTGATGGCAGATGAAGAAAACGAAGAGATCCCTGTAGCAAACTTGAAGCAACGCGCAGCGATGAGGGAACTGCGTGGATTCCTGACGAACCTCTTGCGCACGATGGAGTAACTGCTGTAGTTTCATGGTTCTACTGATCGGGACGTAGCTTAGTCAGGTAGAGCACTCGGCTGGGGGCCGAGAGGTCGGAGGTTCAAATCCTCTCGTCCCGACTCAAAGGCTTCTGCAACGTATGGTTGTGGGAGCCTTCTTCTTTTTGGGCAAGTCCTACCTCTAAGGCCATGTTTCGCCTATCTTCTCAGCGACACTCTTCACACGAAGCACGGCAGCCACATGGGTCTATTCGATTGGAGCATTATCATCGCCTATCTCTCCGGGATGATTGGACTCAGTGTCTATCTCGGGCGTAGCCAATCCGACCAAGATGACTACTATGTCGGCGGACGCAAGCTGCCTTGGTGGGCCATCGGCATCTCGACAATGGCGACACAGACGTCCGCCATCAGCTTCATCTCTATCCCGGCGTTTGTAGCACTGCGTGAAGGCGGAGGCCTTACATGGCTACAGTATGAGTTGGCTGTCCCCTTGGCGATGATCGTCGTCATGGTCTTCCTCATCCCGTTTTTTCGTCGCCTCGAACTGGTGAGCGTGTATGCCTACCTCGAAGCCCGTTTCGACCGACGTGTCCGTTTATTTGTCAGCGGTGTCTTTTTGCTTAGCCGAGGTTTGGCGACGGGTGTCGGTGTGTACGCTAGCGCCATCGTGCTGCAAGTTGGGCTTGGGATTCCCCTCTGGGCAACCATCCTGATCATTGGCATTGTCACGATCATCTACGACACCATTGGGGGAATGACGGCAGTGGTCTACTCCGATGTGATTCAGATGGTCATTCTTGTCGGTGGGCTTTTGCTGTGCGTCGTCTACGCAGCCGCTGAGGTTGGCGGCATGGCCGCCATTTTCGAGACGCTCGATGGCGATCGGCTCCGTACGTTCGACATGACAACAGGCATAAACGATGGTGGACAAGTGCCATTCTGGGCCTTTTTGTTCGGCGGATTGTTCCTGTATGCATCGTATTACGGTACCGACCAAAGCCAAGTTCAACGTCAGTTGTCAGCCTCGTCCGTTGATGCGGCTCGGCGAGCCCTTATGTTCAATGGCTTCGCCCGTTTTCCGCTGACCCTCCTGTACATCCTGCTAGGGATGGCGGCTGGAGCCGTCTTCGTGGCATCGCCGTCCCTGCAAGCCGCTGTGCCTTCCGATCAACTCGACTACTTGATCCCGCAGTTTATTCTGCTGCAACTCCCACCCGGAATTCGTGCCGTTTTGTTTGCAGCGTTGCTTGCGGCGGCGATGTCCAGCCTCGACTCTGCCCTTAACTCACTCTCGGCATCGACCATGCGCGACTTCATTGGGGATCGGATTCAGGGGGAAGCCGCCATCTTCCGGTGGAGCAAGATCACGACGGTCATATGGGGTGTGGTGATTACGGCGTTTGCATTTGTAGTCGGGGATATCTCGGCTACGGTGATCGAAGGCATAAACAAGATTGGCTCGGCGTTTTATGGCCCAATCTTAGCCGCCTTCTTGGTCGGGATCCTCACGAAGCGTGCGACGAGTCTCGGCGTAATTATGGGCATCCTCGCAGGTGTCGGCACCAACATCATCTTTTGGTTGTTTGCGCCGGGGATCTACTGGATGTGGTGGAACCTGATCGGGTGTGCGATCACCCTTGGCGTCACGATGTTGGTACGCAACACACCCACGACAGAAGTTGACCCCAAGCTGCTCTACGCCGGGCAAACGAATGCCACCGATCCAGCATGGCGAAAAGCCTATCTGGGATTAGTTGGGTACTTCGTGCTCATGCTGATCATCATGGCCGCCATTCAATGGGCGATATGATGCTAGGAAGCGAGCGTTTCCTATTCCTCCCGACGCAGAAACTTGCTATTCATGTCGGCGAAAGAAGGGGCCGCCTCAAGACCTGCAAAGGTACCACCAGAAAGGAGTTCGCGCGCGGCACGCTCCACCATGCCAAAAGCAGCAAGCGCAATCGATGGGCCGAGGCTGATGCGGCGAACGCCCCACGCGCCTAGCGCTTCGAGCGATGGCGAAGTTGGACCCGCCATGATGTTTAAAGGCGCTGGAATGACTGAGGCAAGCGCTTCGATGGTTGGCTGGTCGCTCACACCCGGCACGAAGATACCACTCGCACCCGCATCCAAGTACATCTGAGCACGCTCAAGTGTTGCTTTGAGTCGCGATTCAGGACGCCCAACGCCTCGAAGAAAGACATCGACGCGTGCGTTGATGTAAAGCGGAATCCCGGAGCTTTCGGCCACAGCACGTGCACGCGCAATGCGTTTGGCTTGCTTCGAAGCAGGGAGCAGTGTCGTGGACAGGTTTGCGGTGCCATCCTCTAAGTTGACACCCACCGCACCAGCATCAAGCATGCCACGCACCGTTTCCGCCACATCATTGACCGAGCCCGTACCGTAGCCACCTTCAGCATCAGCCGTCACAGGCACATCGACAGCGCGGACGATGCTGCGAACGGACTGTACCGCTTGTGCGCGCGTCATGTGATGACCGTCTTGTCGGCCATGCGTCCACGCTACGCCGGAACTGGTCGTTGCAATAGCCTTTGCGCCTGCAAGTTGGATGAGGCGTGCACTTCCGGCATCCCATGCATTCGGTAAGACCAGCGGGGGAGACGTGTGGAGGACTTGAAACGCAGCGGCAAACTCGGTTGACATCAGTAGTTGTTGGCTCATGAATGTAATGCCAACATGATACAATGCAATCGAGCCTTAAACCTCCGCCACTTTGTCGGATAATTGCTTTTCTCGCGCCAAATTAGGCTGTGAGCAACCGTTCGATTACATCTACAGGCGAAATGCCTTCCGCCTCTGCATTGAAGTTGGTGACAATGCGATGGCGCAGCACGGGGACCGCAATGCGATGCACATCTTCAACGAGTGGCGTCGTACGGCCATCGATGACGGCGAGCGCTTTGGCACCCAAGATGAGGTACTGCGAAGCACGGGGCCCCGCCCCATAGCTCAAGTAGTTGGATACGAAATCCGGTGTACCTTCGCGGCCAGGCCGTGTCTGACCCACGAGCCGCACGGCGTGCTCGATGACATTATCCGCAACGGGCACATGTCGTATAAAGCTATGGAAGTCAATCAGGTCCTGCCCCGACATAGCAGGGGCAATTTGGGCCGTACGCGCCCTCGTTGTCGAACGAACGACGGCCACTCCTTGCCCGAACGAGGCAGAATCGAGCCTGACGTTGAGCCCTAAGCG
>CAYYHN010000182.1:0-7712 GCA_964471245.1 uncultured Rhodothermaceae bacterium
CGCAGCGTCGTCTCGGGGAATACCGGACTCCGGGCAGCAGGCGGCATCCAGTCGTCGGGGTCGCTGACGGTGGTGAACACGACGGTGCACGGCAATAGCACCGTCAATGCACCTGGCGGTGGCTTCTACATCACAGGCGGAACCGTCAAGATTTCGCACAGCACCATTACCGGCAATACGGCTGGTGGAAGTTCAGGCTCGGGCGGCGGCATCCATCGTGCTGGGGGCACCGTCACACTGAAAAACACCATTCTTGCAGGAAATGCGGGGGGCGGTGGATTGGGTGGCGGCCCTGACTGCACCGGAACCATCGCCACCGGCGGGCACAACCTCATTGGCTCCACTACGGACTGCACGTTTACATCTGGTACGGGCGACCAAGTTGGCGTATCACCTAATTTGCAGGCGCTTGCAGACCACGGCGGCCCGACGCCATCGCGCTTGCCCACCTTCGGCAGCGCCGTCATTGATGCAGGCACCTGTACCGACCTCGACAACGCAACGGTGACGGTCGACCAACGCGGATTCACGCGCCCCGAAGACGGCAATGCCGACGACACGGTCGCGTGCGACATCGGGGCGGTGGAAGGGAGCTATGCCAATCAGCCCGAAGGCTTCACGGCTGTACCCACCAGTCCGACGACCGTTGACCTCGCGTGGCACACATCGTTTGAACGCGACAACGCAGGCTTCCATGCGCAGCATCATGCCGGTGCGTGTGGAAGCGGCACCTTCGGCGACATCGGCTTTGTGGCAGGAGCAGGCACGGCGAACATCACCACCAACTACACCTTCACGGCTACAAGCCTGACGCCGGGCGAGCAATGCTTCCGGCTTCGCCAAGTGGACACCAACAACGTCTCCACCTTCAGCGCATCCATCCAGACGCTGACGGTAAGTCGCACGGTATGCGCGTCCGGCTGCACGCATACTACGGTCGCCGCGGCCATCGCTGCTGCAAGCGCAAACGACACCATCGAAATTCAGGATGCCGTCCACACGGAATTGGGCATCGTCATCGACAAGAACCTGACGCTGCAAGGGCAAGGTGCCGACCAGACGACGCTCCAAGCCCACGCCAGCTTCAACATGGCAACGGACCGCGTGCTCGTTGTGCTAGCAGGTGTGACGGCCACGCTTCGAGACCTCACCATTCGGCACGGCAAACGTTCGGGGAATGAAGCCCGAGGCGGTGGGATCTTCAACCAAGGCACCCTCACGCTGCTGCGTACCCGCGTCGAACACAATGTGAACGCCGGGGTCAACTTGGGGCAAGGCGGCGGGCTCTACAACGGCAATCAGGGTAACGTCACCATCTCCGAAAGCTTGTTTTGGCAAAATGAATTGCAGAACACAGGTCATGAAGGCGGCGGCATCTATTCGGAAGGCACCTTAACCATAATGAATACCACCATCCACCAAAACCAAGGCCACCATTCCGGGATTGAGGGCATCGGGATCTTCAGCGAGGGCACCACGACGATCACCCACAGCACCATCACAGGCAATGCTGGTAGTGGGTCGTTCACAGCGGGCGGCGGCATCTATGAGGAGAGTGGCACCGTCACCCTGCGCAACACCATCCTCGCCGACAACACTACGGACGCATTTGGGCCAGACTGCTATGGCACCATCACGTCGGCTGACTTCAATTTGGTCGAAAACATGACCAATTGCTCGCTGAGCGGCACCACAACGAACACCATCACCAACCAAGACCCGCAACTCCTTGTGCTTGCGGACAACGGCGGCCCGACAGCGACCGTGTTTTTTCCTTCGTCGAGCCCTGTGGTCGATGCAGGCACGTGCACCGATACCAACAGCCAAACCATCGGTACGGACCAGCGCGGCCACGCCCGCAACAATAATTTCTGTGACATCGGCGCCGTGGAAGGGCGGTTCGACAACTATGCCCATGTGTTTACCGCTACGCTCATTAGTGCGTCCTCCGTCGACGTTACGTGGTTTACGTCCCAAGAGAACAGCAACACAGGCTTCCACATCCAGCATCACACGGGCACCTGTGGGAATGGCACGTTCGGCGATATCGGCTTCGTGGCAGGCGCGGGCACGGCCAACGTCGTCACCAATTACACCTTCACAGCTACGAGCCTGACGCCGGGCGAGCAGTGCTTCCGGCTTCGTCAGGTGGACACCAACAATGTGTCGGCCTTCAACGATCCCGTCCAAGTAACTAACGACTACAACGTCCCGCAGAATATCAGCGCCTCGTCTATCGGCGCTAGGTCCGCTAAGCTCACATGGCAAACCAACCGAGAGGACGCGAACACGGGCTTTCATGCGCAGCACCACACCGGCAGCTGTGGCAGCGGCACCTTCAGCGACATTGGCTTCGTGGCGAGCGTGGGCACAGCCAATGCTACGACAAACTATTCCTACACAGCCACCGAGCTTGCCTCAGGCTCACACTGCTTCCGGCTCCGCCAAGTGGGCACCAACAACGCTTCGTTCTTTAGCGGCTCGGCTGGATTTGGAGTTAATGCTACCACCGTCTGTGCATCGGGATGTGCCCATACTACGGTTGCAGCAGCTATTGCAGCGGCGAGCACGGGTCAAACTATCGAGATCCTAGACGCCGTCCATACCGAACAGGGCATCGTCGTTGACAAGCAAGTCTCCATCCTCGGACAAGGTGCTGACCAGACGATTTTGCAAGCCCATGCGAGCTTCAACATGGCGACGGACCGCGTACTCAGCATCGCAACAGGTGTGTACGCTGAACTAAAGGACATAACCATCCAGCATGGCAAGAAGGTGGGTGCCACGGCTCAAGGCGGAGGCATCTTCGTTCAAGGTATACTTGTCATGGAGCGCGTGCGGGTCGCGCGCAATGTGAGTTCGGGGAGCACCGTAGGTCAAGGAGGTGGGGTGTATATCGACGACCAAGCAATAGGCTACTTCCAAAATAGCCTCTTTTGGCAAAACGAGATCCAAGGCGACAACAATGAAGGAGGAGGCATTTACTCGAAGGGCACGCTAACGTTGCTTCACAATACGCTCTACCAGAATAAAGCCAACGCAACGACCGGAAAAGGCGCGGCTCTATTTTCGACTGGCACGACGCAAATCTTTCATAGCACCATTGCAGAGAACATGGCCAGCGGCACCGGTGCCCAAGCAGGCGGCATCTGGGTCGAGGCCGGTACCGCCACGTTGTTGAATACCATGCTCGCTGACAACACATCGCAGACGGGCGGAACGGACTGCCAAGGCACGATCACCTCCAGCGACTTCAACCTGATTGAGGACGTAAGCAGTTGCACCATCGCAGGCACAACCACCAACAACATCACAGGCCAAGACCCTCAACTCACCACCTTTGCCAACCACGGTGGGCCCACGGAGACGGTCCTTTTTCAGACGACCAGCCCCGCAATCGATGCGGGCACCTGCACGTCTGCTCCCACGGACCAGCGTAACTTCAGCCGCGGCACTGCGTGCGACATCGGGGCCTTGGAGTTGGGCGCTGTGCCCAAGCTCACCTTCTCCGGCACGAGTGGTACGGGCAACGATGCCGGATGGCGCATGATGGCACCGCCTGCCACCGGCATCGAGCGTGGCGACATTACGGGCGTTACCTTCGCCACGTCGGGCACCAACGACGACGACATGCTGCAGCGCTGGAACGGCACCGCGTGGGTCACCACCGACGCGGCCACCACGCTGCCCCACGGCCACGGCTTCATTCTCTACTTCTTCGATGACGCCATCGATCCTGTTGGCCCCAATATGGCGGTCTCGTTCAACGGCGACAATGAAGTGGTGACTGATGTGACCGTTGCCGGGCTCAACACCAACCAAGCCTTCCACCTGCTTGGCAACCCGTTCTATACCAGCTTCGACCTCGCCCACCTCAACCTATCGGCGCAAGGCTTCCAAGCGACCGTGCAGGTGTGGGACCCGACGGCTTCGGGCGGCACCGGAAGCTATCAGCCGATCGTGCAAGGCAGCGCAGGCGACGAAATCACGATGGCGCAAGGCTTCTTCGCCGAACGCACGGGCGCCAACCTGACGGCGGGCACGACCAGCCTCACCTTCGCCAGCACCGGGCGCAGCAACGGCGGCACCTTCATCGGCAAACAAGGCGAAGCCAACAACCTCGACTACCGCGAACTCGGCTTCACCCTCACCGGCGTCGATGCTAGCGGCACCACGGTCGCCGACGAAGCCATACGGCTGCTTTTCACCGAATACAGCACCGATGGCTGGGATGCCTATGATGCAACGAAGTACACGCCGCTCACAAGACAATTTGCCACGCTCGGCTTCGTAGGCACCGACGTCGATGGTGCAGCCACCGTGCAGGCCGTGGCGAGTTACCCCAAAGCACTCGACCACAGCCTTGCCCTTCCGCTACAACTCGACGGCCGGGCGTTCGAGGGCAAGATGACGCTCACATGGCCACGCTGGCGCGCCATCCCAGCCGACTGGGCGCTTGCTTTGACGGATCACGTCACAGGTGAAGTGATTGACCTCCAGCAGCAGACGAGCTACACGTTCGCTTACACGTCTCCCGCGACGAAAACGCCCCAGCAAAGCATCCTAACACAGCAGCCGCTCAAGCAGGCCGCGCACCAAAGCGAAGCACGGTTCACGCTGACGATTACGCCATCAGTCAGTACCTCAACCGAGACTGAGCAACCAGGTGTGTTTGCGCTAGAGTCTGCCTACCCGAACCCCTTTAACCCAGCGACCACGCTACGCTACGCGCTGGCAGTGGCGACGCACGCACGCCTGGTCGTGTACGATGCCCTCGGCCGCGAGGTGGCCGTGCTCGCCGATGAACCACAGGCTGCAGGCGTCCACACAGTTCAGTTTGAGGCAAGTCACTTGGCGTCGGGCGTCTACCTCTATCGCTTAGAGACGCCTGCGTTTAGCGCGACGAAGACCATGCTACTCATCAAATAGCGCCCCCACCTTGCGCATCCTACCGTTCATCCCACCAACACCATCCGCCGATCTGATGAAGCCACAACCTAGCGCACGTGCCACAGCAACCCCAAAGCGCCCATATGTTGCACCGAAGCTAAAACGAGAAGGTGACGTGCGCACCTTGACGCAGCAGACCGGATTGCACATGGGCAAGCTGTTTGGCCTGAGTTCGATGCCAAACGTGCCGAACGCTCCGACACGGTAACACGCACCACCAAGCCAACTAGCTCAGCGACGTAGCCACGCCCGTGGTCGGGCGGTTTGGGTCGATGGCAGTGGCCTCGGCCATTGTCGGCAGGGTGAAACCGAAGGTGGAGCCACGGTCCGGGAGGCTGTTTACCATCAGGGTACGTTCATGAGCACCCAAAATGTGCTTGACGATGGCGAGCCCAAGCCCGGTGCCCCCTTGCGAGCGCGAACGACTCTTGTCCACCCGATAGAAGCGCTCGGTGATGCGTGGGATGTCTACATCTTCAATGCCAATCCCATCATCCACGATCGACACCTTGAGGTCGCCGTTCGAGAGCAAGCGCGCCACCACATCAACGTAGCCGCCGGGGTCGTTGTACTTGATCGCGTTCTCGATCAGGTTGACCAGCACCTGCTTCAGCCGTTCCTCATCGCCGACGGCGTGCGGCAGATTGTCGGGCATGCGGCACGTGACGGTCATCTGCCGCGCCTCAGCAATAGGCTGGAGCGACCCGATGACCTCGATGGCGGCCTTCTTGAGGTTGAACGGAGCTTTGCGCATGCGCAGTTCGCCCGTCTCGATCTTCGAGATCTCCGACAAATCCCCAGCAAGATTACTCAACCGGTCGGCGTTGTTGATGATCTTCTGCAAGAACCGATGGTTCACACGCGTGTCTTCGAGCGCGCCATCACGCAGCGTCTCCGCGAAGCCCTTGATCGAAAAGATGGGCGTCTTCAACTCATGCGAGACGTTGCCTAGGAACTCGCGGCGGTAGCTCTCGACCTTCTTCAGCGAGGCGATGTCTTTCCGAATCGACGCACCCGTTTGCTGCACTTCTTGGATCAAGACGCCAAGTTCATCATCGTCTGTTTCGCGCATCTCATCCAAACTTTCGAAGCGGTGGGCACGAAAGTCTTCCAGCGACTGGTGGATGCGTTCGATGTGCCGTGCTAGCAGGCGGTGTGCCACCACATGGCTAAACGTGCCAACAATGATCGCCCAAACAGGCACGGTCCAAAAAGGAATGCCGGGGACCACCAATGCAAGCAACGTCGCAATTACTAATGCTGCGCCCGCGTGCACAAAGGCAAATTTGCGCGCCAACCGGTGCCCCCAAAGCGTGTTGGGCGGCATGGGTACGGGATCAGGTACGGGTTTGAGTTCCAATAGCGCCTCTAGATCTCCTTGAAACGATACCCGACACCTTTCACGGTCTCGATGTAACCCGAATTGAGCTTCTCGCGGATCTTACGCACGTGCACATCGACGGTGCGGTCCACGACATAGACATCAGGTCCCCAGACCTGGTCGAGGAGTTCCTGACGGGAGAAGACCTTGCCAGGGTGCAAGGCTAGGAAATGGAGCAATTCAAACTCCTTACGCGGGAAACGCAGCTCTTGCAATTCGCCGTCAATCTCGCGGTATACCAAATAGCGGTCGCGATCGATCTGTAAGTCGTCGGCGCGGAGAATGTTGGGCGGCGTTTCGTAGCGCCGTGCACCGCGCAATTGGGCCCGCACTTGGCTCAGGAGTACGGGAATAGAGATCGGCTTCGTAAGGTAGATATCAGCCCCTTCGTCGAGTCCCTTGACGTGGTCTTCCTCGCCGCCACGTGCCGTCAGCATAATGATGGGCGTGGTCCGTAGCTGTGCATCTTGCCGTAAACGACGACATGCTTCAAGGCCATCCATTTCAGGCATCATCACGTCGAGGACGATCAAGTCGGGTTTGTGCGACGAGGCGAGTTCGAGGGCTTGGAGGCCATTGTGCGCACTCACTGTCGAGAAGCCATCGCTTTCGAGGTTGTATGCGAGGAGATCAAGGATATCGTCCTCGTCATCTACAAGCAAAATGGTATGCTGTTCGTCCTGCATCATGCCGGTTGTGTGCCCTGAGCGGTCGGGTTCATTGTACGATAAGGGCGAAAAATAGGTTGCCTCATCCACTGCTCGTATTACGGCAAGGTAAAATGTCTTTGTCCATTGGCTTCGCGCGGCAAAGAAAAGATGAACGTGGCCCAACGCCAGTTCATCGAACCCAGACGGTTTTTGCATTCACAAACGCCTGAATGCCGTGTTTTGCCAGTTCGCGGCCATACCCACTGCGTTTAATGCCTCCGAATGGCAGCCTTGGGTCGCTCTTTACCATACCGTTAACAAACGCGCAGCCGACCTCCAACTGCAATGCTAGCACCTCGCCGCGTGCCACATCCCGCGTGAACACCGACCCGCCCAACCCAAAGGTCGTCGCATTGGCTAGTTCCACAGCATGATCCGCATCGTCTGCAAGTGTGATGGCGGCCACGGGTCCGAACAACTCTTCGGCAAACGCAACGTTGCCGGGCTGCACATTCGTCAGCACCGTAGGCGCATAGAAATAGCCGGTGCGATCCACCACACGTCCGCCTGTGGCAACAGTAGCGCCTTCTCCGACGGCGCGGCGCACCTGATCGGCGAGGGTGTCGCGCAGATCGGCGCGTGCCATCGGGCCAATGTCGGTGGTGGTGTCCATCGGGTCCCCGACGGTGAGGGCCGCGGTGCGGCCTAACTCGGGCGGTCACAGGCCCTTG
>CAYYHN010000183.1:0-7708 GCA_964471245.1 uncultured Rhodothermaceae bacterium
TTCGTCGACCATGTCTTTGCGAGCTACACATTCTGCAACCGTCGCGCCGACGTTGCCTGCACCGATAACTGTAACTTTCATAAGAATGCACCCTAAGGTTTAAGACGACGTGCCTCCGGCGCGGCAGACGGTAGGCCGTCGTTTTGATCGTTCATGGTACCGGAGCCAAGGGCTTCCGGAGCGAAGCTGGTATCGAGTAAGCAGAAAAAACCGAAATGGCCTGCCTTCTTACTGCCATGAGGATGTATTTTGACTTGACTAAAGTTCAGTTGTGCAGACCACTGGTTCTGCCAATATTTATATAAGAAGCATACCCAGCCTACATACCATCGCCTACAAAAGCATCCGTAAATCACCTACAAGTTTTCAACATGCTCCTGTACCTAATGCGTCACGGACGCGCCGAAGTTGGTGCCCCCGGTCAGCCTGACCATGAACGTTCGCTCACGCCAGAAGGCTTAGTCGAAGTGCAGCAAATTGCGAGCGCATTGCCTTGGACAGGGTGGCATGTACCTCGCCTGTTCAGCAGTCCCTATCGCAGGGCGCAGCAAACGGCCGATGCGCTTGTCAGGGAGTTGGGATGTCCGTTCCAGGAGGCTCCAGCCTTGATTCCCGGTTTTCGGATGGGGGAACTCGTCGCCGCCCTCAATCCCTACCCAGACTTGGAGGCTGCGTTTATCGTGACACACCAGCCGTCCATTGGACAAGTCGTCGCCAGCTTAACCGGCTCCCGCCTGATGATTGCCCCGGCAACAATTGTAGTTGTCGACGTGAGCCGCCTTCGCAGTGGTGGTGGCACGCTGCGTGGATGCTACGAGCCTTCCACGATGGCGAACCTCGGCCGTTTCTGGCAAAAGCGCGAATCGGCGTCCTAAGCGACGGCAAAGCCTGTAAAGTCTGCTTAAACAACGTGTATGTTGTTGGCACCTTCCTAAGGTACAGGCGTACTTTCCATGCTCAGCCTCCAATCTCGGTCGAGGTTCGAGGTTTTTGTATACCAATCTCCTGCGCGAATGAATCGGTTGTTGTCTTGTGTTGTTTTGGCCTGTTACATGCTGGTCTCGGCATGTGCAGTGCAAGGGCAAGAAACCCCACCACGAAACGTCATCATGTTCATCTCAGATGGGTGTGGCCCGGCTAGCTTTACGATGGCACGCGACTACCTTCGCGAAATTCGTGGGCAAGAAAGCCTCGTGTTGGATCGCATCGAAGTGGGCTCGGTGCGGACCTTCGCTTCCGACAGCCGCGTGACCGATTCGGCGGCAAGTGCCACGGCCTACGCATGCGGCATCAAGACGTACAACGGCGCGATTGCTGTTGATACAGAGCGCCGTCCGGTTGCGACGTTAGTGGAGGCTGCCGAGGCGCGTGGCATGCGGACGGGATTGGTGGCAACCAGCCGCATTACCCATGCAACCCCAGCGGCCTATTCCGCACATGTCCCCAATCGTGGGATGGAAGCCGAAATTGCCTCGCAGCAGATTGACCAAGGGATCGAAGTACTCCTCGGTGGCGGTCTGCAATTTTTCCTCCCCGATGACGAGGGCGGTCGCCGCGATGATGGGCGGAATCTGCTAACTGAAGCGTCCGATACTGGCTACAACGTTGTGCAGGATCGGGCCGGATTCGATGGGTTGGAGGCTGCCCCTGCACTCGGTTTGTTTGCCATGAGTCACTTGGCTTATGAGATTGACAGAGACGCTTCGGAACAGCCAAGCCTCGCCGAGATGACACGGAAAGCCATCGAATTGCTTGATGCAGAAGATGGCGAAGGCTTTTTCCTTATGGTTGAAGGCAGTCGCATCGATCACGCAGGGCATGCTAATGATGCCGCTGCACACCTCCACGACATTTTAGCCTTCGACGAAGCTGTAGCCGTCGCCTTGGAATTTGCCGAAGCCGATGGCGCAACGCTCCTCGTCTCGACCAGCGACCACGAGACAGGCGGCCTTACTCTGGGGCGCACCGTCAATGGGCGCGGTTTGTACGCGTGGTATCCTGAGGTGTTGGAGCGTGTCCAGCATTCGCATGAGTATATGGGCGATCGCCTTCGCGAGGGCACTTCGATGGGGCAAATCAAGTCCATGCTTGGGATCGAAGACTTCTCCGAGGAGGAGACCGCTACAATTCTCGCTGGTTTTGAGTCAGGTGATGGGAGTGCCGTCATGCAGGCCTTTACCGAAGCAATTGGTCGCCGAGCCGTCCTTGGGTGGACGACTTCAGGACATACCGGGGTAGATGTAAAGCTCTTTGCCTATGGCCCCGGAGCTTCACAGTTCATAGGTAACCATGACAACACGGCGATAGGGACTGTCTTAGCTGGCATAATGGGGTTTGATCTCGCGGAACTAACGGCGATTCTGCGTACAAATTAGCGTGCCAAAAGCGCAAGGGGCGTACAAAAGCACAAAAAATGCTTGTCTCATTTTAGGACAGCGCGGCACAGACGATATAGCCTGTAGCCAGACTCAGGTCAGTATCTCAGCAGTACCATGTCCCAGAACATCAAGCAGCATGGATGGATCGTCGCCTACGGTCTCCTCGCGCTCATCATCTTTTCCGCAAGCAGTTGGTTTGTGGTCAACAACCGCGAAGCAACTGCGGAGGCGCAGCTACAAGCAGATGCCCTTCACAGCCTCGATCGGTTTCATCGCCTGATCCACGAATGGCATGTAGCTTCGGAAAAGGTAGGATGGGATGAAAGCCTTGCCTATTACTATCCAGCGTTCAGGTCGCAACGCGGTGCACTGAAAGCGAACCCTATTACGGGTGGAGCGATCGATGAGGTTGATCGTCATGTCCAACGGGCGTTGATGGAACAAGAATCGTTGATTGGCAGCATCTTTGGTTCACCCTTGCAAGAAGCCGCTGAGGATGTTCGTCTTGCAAGTGTGAACCTGCGGGAAGCCCGTTCCGCACGTCTCGTTGCCATCCAAGCCGACTGGGCGCTGTCGATTCGTTTGCTCTGGCTTTCCTTTGCAATGCTGGTGGCCTTGCTGCCCATTCACCTTATTCGTAAAAACCGTACCTCGCTAGCTCCCATGCCGGATCCGCATCCGGCCCTCAATAAGCGCATGGCCCAACTAGATCGCCAACCGATTGTGGACGCCTTGTCAGACCATGCTGATGTGGGCTTAGTGGTACTGGATGCCAAAGGCATCATTCAGGAGGCGAATCATGCTGTATGCGAACTTCTTGGGTTCGAAGTGGATGAGTTGATTGGTCGCAAACTCTCCACGTTAATTCAACCAGTAAGTACTTCGGACGGATTGCCATCCATCGCGCAAGAAATCCGCAACAAGAATGGTGAATTGCTTCGTGCGCAAGTTAGCCTAACGCACATTCGGGATGCACGTGGAGAGACGGCACATACGTTTGCAATCATCGAAGATGTGACCGCGCGTGAAGTGGCACAAGCATTGAATGATACCCTACGCCGGGAAGCTGAAGCCGCAAAACAAATCCGTACATCGATAGTCGCCAACATGAACCATGAACTTCGGACACCACTTAGTGTGATCCTTGGTTTTTCGGCCATCCTTCGAGAGGAAGTTGGAGGTTCGCATAGTGAATTTGTCGAGGCTATCGAAAAGAGTGGACGCCAACTCTTGGACGTCGTCCAAAACCTGCTCGACTTCTCAGGTGTAGATGAAGAGATCGAAGAGCGGAAAGTCCAAGAGCTGATGGATCCTCGGAAGCTTGTAAGCGAAGCATTGGGGCCGTACCACGTGCATGCCTCGGAAAAAGGTGTTAAAATGAGCTTCCACACACCGATCGCTCCGATGCAGGTGGTTGGGGATCCACGCCGTCTACAACGCATTGTAGGCTTGCTCGTCGATAACGCAGTGAAATTTACCGAGCAAGGCTACATCACAGTTGCTCTCGCTTCTAAGGACGAGCACGTTGAGTTGCAAATCCGTGATACCGGCATTGGAATGGATGCGGCACATGTCGACAGCGTCTTTGAAGCTTTCCATCAAGCGTCACAGGGTGAATCACGCACGTATGGAGGCACTGGCCTTGGTCTAACTGTTGCACGCCAACTGGTAGAAGCGATGCATGGAACCATCAGCTTGGTGAGCACGCCCAACAAGGGCACGACAGTAACTGCTACCTTCCCGAAAGCACAGGTAGAAGCCTCCTCGAATGAAGTGCGCCGTGCAGCGTAAGCGACTTGGGCTTGTTAGTTGAGCCAACTATCTTGGTGGCCCGTCAACACCTAGCGCACGTACGCACATGTCCGAATCTGCCTCAACGCCTGCTCGCATTGGCATCGTCACTGTCTCTGACCGCGCACATCGCGGCATCTACGAAGATCGGGGTGGGCCAGCCTTGCACGCCTACCTGACCGAAGTGCTAACGTCACCGTGGGAGCCTATTGCACGGCTGGTACCCGATGAGGAGGACGTCCTCGAAGCTACACTGAAAACACTCTGCGACGAGGAAAGGTGCGCCTTGGTTGTGACGACGGGAGGAACCGGCCCTGCCAAACGCGACATCACCCCAGACGTGACGGAGCGCGTATGCGACAAGATGATGCCCGGTTTCGGCGAGCTCATGCGCCAAGTTTCGCTTCAGGTGGTCCCTACTGCCATCCTTTCACGCCAAACAGCAGGCATCCGTGGCACATCGCTGATCATTAACCTGCCTGGCAAGCCCTCCGCCATCGCCGACTGCCTCGACGCCGTCTTCCCGGCGATCCCGTACTGCATCGACCTGCTCGAAGGCCCCTATCTGACGACAAACGAAGCGCGCATCAAGGCCTTCCGTCCCAAAAAGAAGAAAGGCGTGTGATTCGCTAATCTTCCGAGCGGAACCGCACTTTATCGGACAGTTCGTTGGTGTCGTCGGGGCGAATCTCGACGCCTTTGCGCTCCAGCAATTCTCCACAGCGGTCGATGGCATCGATGAGGCCGTTGGCAAGGTTGCCCTGCTGAATGCCTTTTCTGATGCGATCCACGACATCGGTCCAATCATCTGCAGAGACCTTCGCATTGATACCGGTGTCGCCGAGAACTTCGATACGGTGCTCGAAAAGTGAAATGAACAGCAGGATGCCGGTGCGGTCGCGGGTATCAAACACCTCTTCTTCTGTAAAGGCCCGCATCGCCTGCAAATGCACCATACGCGTGAGTTGGCTTTCTCCGACAAGGCGACGTTTAATCGCAGGGACCCAAGCACTTAAGGCGGCTCCAAGCGATCCCGCAAGTAGGGCCATCAATGCAATCGAACGGCTGTCGTATAGCCATGCAAGCCCCCAGCCATCATGGAATTGTTTTGTGGCCATCGCCAAGCCGAGTACAATGACGGCTGCAAGAGACGCCCCGCGCCAAACGGCGGCATGGTAGCGGTCGCTACGCGGCATTATGAACGGGACAATTTCGCCTGAGGTTCGCCCTTCGGCTTGTTGCACCGCTTCGGCGATGCGTGCCTGTTCGGCTTCAGAGAAGATGTTTTGCATAGTGGTGCAAGCGTGCAAGGGATCGGCACCAATATACGCGCTAGGCTATGGGCTGCGCGACAACCTTCTGTGCCCGACCTCGCCACCAACGAAAAAAATGGATAGAACCCGCTACTACGTTGCCGCCAAACATCGCAATTGGAAGGATGACAATGGACCAGTTCGTAACAGCAGATGACATATGCGAAAACGCATAAATATATGTTGCAAAACTAAAAACGGACAGAAGCAACCACGCTCCAAATGCAGTAAGGAAAACCGTGTTAAACCAATGCCGAACGGGTTGGTAGGTGATCGCGGCGAAGAACCCCACGCCTATACCGTAGAAGAATCCGGTCACGGCGGTTTTGTGAAGCAATAGCCCGAAATAAGCGCAGAAGGCTGTATAGCAAACACAGTAGATCAATAAGCTGATCCAAAAAACACGGCGGTTTAAGCTAAGGCTCGGTAGGGAGGAGGACGGCATTCCACGATTAGTGAGGCTAAGGTTCTCTTTATCAATCGGATGCCTAGCTGAAAAGCTTAAGCAAAATGCTACCCCTCAAAAATCAGTTTCTTTCGTTGTCGATGCCAGTAGAAAGTATGGATCGCACACGATACAAGATTTGCTGCACTGATGATGTACATAAAAGCAAAAGCCAACCATGAATCCTCCCAAGGCAATACACCTGTACGCATGAGGATGAACGTAGCAACAACGCTTAACAGCGCGATCAGTGCAATTAATGCAATACTACCGAGATACAATTTGCTTCGTTTGGATGTGGCTTCCTCATGCCTTAATGCAGCGATGCTTCCGAATAAAAAGGTGTGGATGAGTGTCCAGAAAAAGGACGGCCACGAAATCCAGTTAATGGAAAGAAAAAAGAGGGCCCACACGATCCCATTGAGAACAACGAACCGTAACCACATTCGTGGTTCGAAAGATAGACCCGGCAAAAAGTAATTCATGGTGCCAATGAACCACTAGAGGCCGAAGGACTCACCACAAGCACAAGTACGAATCGCCTGCGGATTATTGAAGTGGAAGCCCTTGCCTTCGAGGCCATCCGTGAAGTCAAGCTCGGTGCCTTCGATGTAAAGGAAGCTCTTTAAATCCATAAGCACGTGCAACCCGCCAACTTCTTTGTACTCATCAGCGTCTTGGCGCGTGGTATCCCAGCCGAGGTCATAGGTAAGGCCAGAGCATCCACCCGGCACCACCGCAATCCGCAAATAGGTAGATGTGGTATCAATCCCTTCAGCGCTCGCCACATCACGCAGCTTCGTTAAGGCCCGCTCAGTGATAAGAATGTCTTCGGTTGTAGTCATATCTGTAAAAGCGTTCGCTTGATTATTTTAATCGAAATGAAAACCCTGATGTAGGGTGGAATGATCCTTGAAAACTTAGGTTTGAGGGCAAAAGACGTTTTTCGTAAAGGTGTCGTAAAGTTGGGAACGAAGCCATAAATTGGTTGTTGTAACCCGCAGTTAACAGCCAATTGGACTGTAAACAATGGTTTACACAAGGTGGTCTCGCACCAATCCCACTTTCACCGCTCGGGGCGATGCTACCTAGAATCAGTCCAGTTAAACGCTTCAACCTTGGTGCGCCTTCCGGAGTTTCCGGAGCGTACATGAACCCCGAAAGACCGGAACAACATGAGCACTTCCGACACCGATTTCCTCCACGAGGTAGCCGGCAGCGACTACAAGTACGGCTTCGTGACGGAGATTGACGCGGATACCATCCCCAAAGGCCTGAACGAGGATGTCGTCCGACTGATTTCGTCGAAGAAACAAGAGCCGGAGTGGATGCTGGAGTGGCGCCTCCGTGCCTTCCGCCACGTCGAAAAACTGCTGGCTTCAGGAAAATATCCTCAGTGGGCCCACTTGACCTACCCAGAAGTCAATTTTCAAGACATCAGCTATTACTCCGCGCCCAACAGCAAGCCGAAATACGAAAGCCTCGACGAGGTTGATCCGAAACTGCTTGAAACGTTTGATCGGTTAGGCATCCCACTTCAAGAGCAGAAAATGCTGGCGGGCGTCGCCGTCGATGTTGTGATGGACTCGGTGTCCGTAGCCACGACGTTTAAGGAGGAGTTGTCAAAGCATGGGATCATCTTCTGCTCGTTCTCGGAGGCCGTCGAAAACCATCCGGAGCTAATCAAGAAGTACATGGGTACGGTTGTGCCCTATACGGACAACTTCTACGCAGCGCTGAACTCCGCCGTCTTCTCGGATGGTTCCTTCTGCTACATTCCC
>CAYYHN010000184.1:0-7678 GCA_964471245.1 uncultured Rhodothermaceae bacterium
TCACGCCCAGCAGAAACAGCAAATGGTCGTACCCGGTGACCATGTGCTCGGCGCACACCAGCCGGATCAGTTGCCTGCGCATACGAACGGCTTCAGCAGCCTGACCACGGCCTACCTGAATGGCACGAAGCAGATCGCATTGCCGAAGGAAAGACGGGCAGGCAACGGGCACGACCTCGTCCTGCAAGGCGCACGCGGCCACAACCTGAAGCGCGACGAACTGCGGCTTCCGCTTGGCACATTCACGTGCGTGACGGGCGTCTCGGGCTCGGGCAAGTCGAGCCTGATCAACCAAACGCTCTATCGCATCCTCGCGCAGCAATTCCACCAAGCCAAGCTGGTCCCGCTCCCCTACGATGACATCAGCGGCTTAGAGCACATCGACAAGGTTATCGACATCGACCAAAGTCCGATTGGGCGCACGCCCCGCTCGAACCCGGCCACGTATACCGGCCTGTTCAGCCACATCCGCGACTTGTTTGCGCAATTGCCTGAGTCGAAGATTCGCGGCTACAAGCCGGGGCGGTTTTCGTTCAACGTGAAGGGTGGACGGTGCGAGGCGTGCAAAGGCGCGGGCATCGTCAAGCTGGAGATGAACTTCCTGCCGGACGTGTACGTGGCCTGCGATACGTGCAAAGGCCGCCGCTACAACGCCGAGACGCTGGAGGTCAAATACAAAGGCAAAAGCATTGCTGACGTGCTCAATATGAGTGTTTCGGAGGCGCTGACGTTCTTCGAGCATGTGCCGCGCATCGAGCGGAAGCTCCGCACGCTCGATTCGGTCGGCTTGGGTTACATTCGCCTCGGGCAGCAAGCGACTACGCTCTCTGGCGGCGAGGCGCAGCGCGTCAAGCTCGCGAAAGAACTCTCGCGCCCCGGTACCGGCAGCACCCTCTACATCCTCGACGAACCTACGACAGGCTTGCACTTCGAGGACATCCGCCACCTGATCGCCGTGCTGCAAGCCCTCGTCAACAAAGGCAACACCGTGCTGGTCATTGAGCACAACATGGACGTCGTCAAAGTCGCTGACCACATCATCGACCTCGGCCCCGACGGTGGGCAAGGCGGCGGCCACATCCTGTTTACGGGAACGCCCGAAGCACTGGCTGAGCAAGACACGGCCACGGCTCCATTCATGCGCGAGGAACTCGAACGCGCTGCCGCCTACACCAATGGCGACGATGCTGACGACGTCAACTTGGACGCCCTCACAAGCGATGAAGAGCCTATGGAGGATGAGATCATCAAGGAAGAAGAGGACGAGACGCCTGAAGCCGTTGGGTAAGCTTTGTTGGCAGTATGGAAAGGTTGGGTGGTTTGGGGAGATGGTTAAGTTTGGAGCGTAAGGGTGGGGTTGGGAGGCTGGCAAGTTTAGGGGGCACATGTGTTGTTGCGGTGCTTTGCGCGGGGTATGTTGGCACTCCTTCTCGCCTGCCGTCCTTTGAGTGATGCCGAAATCTGAGTTACCGTGGCTCCTGCTGATCGCCGTTCTGCTTGGCTGTCAACCAGAGAGGCCACCACAAACCGCTGCAACACAAACCACGCCACCTGTTGCGACGCCGGACACAGTGGCTCGTGCGGTGATCTTCGTGGACACCGATGCGGGGACGACGTGGAATATCTTCGGCTTGCAGATCGTCGGTAAGCTTATGAGCGAAGAGACGGCGGGGCAGTATGCGGTGGTGGAAAGCACCACGCCACCCGATGGTGGCCCACCGCTGCACGTCCACACGCATGAAGACGAGCTGTTTTACGTGCTGCAAGGCAGCTACGCCTTCATCAGCGGCCCCGACACGGTACAGGCTGGTCCGGGCGACCTCGTCCACTTGCCGCGCGGCATCCCGCACACCTTTCGCAACGTCGGCACCACAGAAGGCGTCTTGCTCAACACCATCTCGCCCGGCGGATTCGAAGCCTTCTTCGTTGAGATTGACCGACTGCCCAAAGATCAACCGCTCGACCGCGCCCAAGTAACGGCGATTGCAGCGGAATACGGTTTGCGTTTTCTACCCGAAGGTGGCGCGGTGACGCAATAACCCAAGCTGCACCGTCATCATGGGGTACGGGCGGCGCCGTGACGGTTGTAGGTGACGAATGGATTGGCAACAGCAAATGAGTTCCGTTCCCGCATTGTTACGACTAGACATCTTTGCCCACCCTGCATAAAGTGTTTTGGAAATGCTGTTCATGTGCAAACGCCCTTTGTCCTTGAACGAAAGGCGTTACAATTCTAAAGCTAGACGGTGACCTATGACGCTTTCGCTACAGAATGCTTCCTATAAGGTACCTTCTGAGAAGCAAGTTGTACAGCCAAATTATCTGCCTATGCTGTTTCGGTTTTTCCATCTGACTACGAAACTCAGATGATAGTGATGCTCTAGCGGAAGCTCGAAACGGAAAGATATCAGTCTCGTGCTTCCGCTAAGTCACAAGATGGGCAGTTTCGTTTTAGCGATCTGACCACGAAGCTCAAGCGTTGGTGTAAGCTGCCTGAGCCTATGGAGGCAGGGAAACCGTGTCAGAGAAACGCTATCTACGTAAAATGCGAAGTTTGGGAGTGCAGCGATTAAGACCGAGAATGGTAGCTTTCGAGCGCTTACCAGTTTGGAGAAATGAGCTACACACTCAAGCGTGATCTGTATTAAAAGCGCATGCCAAAAAGGCTCACACATGAAAGGTGCCTTGGCCATCCGCAGATAGCTAGGGCATTAAAGGAGGCAAAGTAAGGTGTGTGAATTATTGCGAGAGTGCTGCTAGGGATCACTCGATTGGAGGAGTGCCTCCTGATATCCTAAGCGACTAATGACGAAGCGTTGTATGATAGGACCATATTAGAGGTTGTTTTTCCTAATTGCATATCAATCCTGCACTTAACGGGATAATAAAGTTTAATGGTCGGGTACTTTAAGCTGACATAACAATTTAGTATTAACCTTTTCCACTTAACCCATTGGCATTAAACAATCATATTGCTATAATGGTCGAGTCCTGCCGACCTAATGTTTTACTAAGCGGATAAAAACATGAAAAAGATTGGGAGTTCATTCCTCAGCCTAATTGTAGCTCTCTTGTTAATCACAGCATGTGGAGATGCAAATGATTCTTTTGAATTGAATTTACATGATACCTCAAACCTCGATCAGAAGTGGGAAGTATCTGCGGGCCATTCAATAATCAAAAGTGTTTCTGACGAAGCATATACTAACGTTGTCATTGCACTGCGTAGTAACAGTATGCATAGCTCAGAGAACATGGTCGACAATGTTTATGTGCTCCAGCGCAACGAGGGTGTTGCAGAGCCAATTGACTTAGTTCTAGAAGATGTTGTTATATATCATCAAAAAGCTGGAACTGTTCTGCTTGTGTCAACAACTGAGCCGTTTGTGATGCATCTATCACTGGGAGGGGATAGGGGGTATGATACGTCTGATCTGCTCACAGAGATTGGGTGGAGTGCAGCAGTACAGCCTGACATAACGAAGCTAGAAGGCTTCGGTGTAGGAGGACATAGAAATCTTGAGGGCTTTCAGCTGGGAATTGATGAAAGTGCCGGCAAAGAAGGTGAAGAATCATTGTGGGAGCGTTTTGCCCCTTGTTCAGCAAGTGGTGAAGTTCAAGTTGGAAAGGGTAGTGAGATTATGAGACCAGATCGCTGTTGGGACTCTGAAGCTTTGGCATATAGTGGACAACAGTGTACGAGTGGTGGTGATGAGGCTGTTTCTTGCAGTGTTTCTAATGGCAGTCAAAGTTGTTCAGTTGGTTGCCATGGAGATGGTGAATCAAGTGATGCCTGCTGCGACTCTGTAACAGCGAACTGTACCTGTTGTCAAATTGGCCCCGGTGCAGAATAACGATATTTCATGCCTAGATTTGTGTTAAGAGATGGGATAAGACTTCATGTTTTATCCCATCTCTTAACGTTGTATTGAATGGCAGATCGTATCTCTCAAAGCTACCGATAATTTCTTGGTTCATTTATCAGTAGTGCTGAAATGTGAAGACTAACCGAACCCTTTCGTCCGTTTCTTCGCTATCTGCGTCAAACACGAACATTGTTCCCAATGCTACTGATAACTTCTTTTATCAATAGCGAACCACATCGAATCTGTCATCTTCATGGCCTGCTTCTTTACACCCGCAGGCCCATAAAAGAATTCGAGTCACACCTCGATCACTCTCGCCGTTCATTCACAGTCGTCACGGCCTACGAGCAGCCCCCTTACGATCGTACGTGACGAAGCGGAAACCAGGGTGCTGCTCATCAAACGTCAGTTCGAACGGGTCGCCCAACAGGTGCTCATAGGCGGGGAAAAAGATGTTGCCTTCATGCTGGCCTTCCACCAGCGTCAGCTCCAACCGGGTGGCGAAAGGCAGTGCGGCTTCGTAGATGTAGCTGCCGCCGCCAATGTAGATGATCGGCTCATCGGCCAGCGCTGTCAGGGCTGCTTCGATGGAGTTGTACACCTCCAAGTCGGGGTAGCCGCCGATTTCGGTGAGGGTCCGCGATAGGATCACGTTGCGGCGCTTGGGCAACGGGCCGCCGAACTGGTGGAGCACGGAGAAGAACGTGCGACTGCCCATCACCAGCGGATAACCAAGCGTCAGGCGCTTGAAGCGTTTGAGGTCGTCGGGCAGATGCCACGGCAGGTCCATATCGCGCCCGATGACGCGGTTTTCTTCGGCGACAGCGGCTATGATAATGACTTCCTGACGGCTCACGTAGCAGACTCGATTGCGATGACGATGATACAGAAAACGGTTGGGGAACAGGCCGAACGCCTCAGACGGCTACGGGTGCCTTGATGGGCGGGTGATACTGATAATTTTCTAGGGCGAAGTCATCGTACGTGTAGTCGAACAGCGACGGCGGCTTGCGCTTGAGGCGTAACGTAGGCGACGGATACGGCGTGCGCGCCAATTGCTGTTCGACCTGATCCAAGTGGTTGAGGTAGATATGCGCATCGCCGATGGTATAGATGAGGTCGCCGACCTCGTAGCCGCACTGCTGCGCCATCATGTGCGTGAGCAAGGCGTACTGCGCAATGTTGAACGGAGCGCCGAGGAAGAGATCGTTGGAGCGGACGTAGAGGTGGCAGGATAGCCGCTCGTCGGCCACGTAGAACTGGTACGTCATGTGGCACGGCGGCAAGGCCATCTCGTGGATCTGCGCCGCATTCCATGCATTGACGATGTGCCGCCGTGAGTCGGGGCGTTCGCCCAAGCTTGTAAGGACCGCTGCAATCTGATCGACGCCGAAGAAGTCGCGCCATTGCTTGCCATAAACGGGGCCGAGTTCGCCGAACTCCGCTGCAAACGCCTCGTCTTCGCGGATGCGTGCCTCGAACGCTTTTTTATGTGCTTTCCACGCCGCACTGTCGGAGGGCGGCACTTCCTGTCCGGTGGCTTCCAACCAATGTTTTAGCGGCCAGTCGGTCCAGATGGACACGCGCTGGTCGACCAGCGGCTTGATGTTGGTACTGCCGGAGAGGAACCACAACATCTCGATGGCTAGCCCACGAAAGAAGACGCGCTTGGTGGTGGCGAGCGGAAAGCCTGCTTGCAGATCGAAGCGCATTTGGTAGCCGAACACGCTAAGCGTGCCGGTGCCGGTGCGGTCACCTTTGCGGGCACCGTGGTCGATAACGTGGCGAAGCAGGTCGAGATAAGGCTGCATATTGGAATGCTGAAGCTGAATATTGAATGCTGAATGTAGAACGATGCGAAGGACGTTCTTGCAGGAACGCAGCTACGTCATCGGCCGTTCTGAGCGCGCATAATCTACGACCTGCCTGTCGTTTTCCAGCAGCAGGCTATCCACAAATAACACACGCGTACGCGTAGGCATACAGAGGCTGACCGTCATGGATCCGAACCTGCATCAGAAGCAAGGCATCAATCACCTCAACCGCGTGCTCGGCTATGCGCCTTTTGTCGCCGCCGAGGGGCAAGCCCAAGTCCATCTGACATCGGAGGACTGGCATGTGGTCGCTGACACGCTCTTCCGCATGGACACGCCCAAAGCGATGTTGCCGGACGCCATCGAAAGCTTTACGCTGACCAACCAGAACACGACGATTCAGCTTCAGACCGCCGACCTCACCATCGATGTCGACGTAATCTGATTCGTTCAGTTGGCTGCCGCGCGGAGGTCGAACTGTGGAATGGTGACGCGGAAGCGCTCGCCGCTCTCGCGCTCCATCAGATAGGTACCTTCCATCGTGCCTTCAAACGTCTTCAGCACGCAGTAGCTGTTGTACTCGTGCGACTCGCCCGGAGCAATGACGGGCTGTTGCCCAATGACGCCTTCCCCTTCGACTTCGTCGAGTCGACCATCGCCGTCGCGGATGTACCAATGGCGACGTAACAGTTGCACGTCATCGGCTGTGTTGTTGACGATGCGGACGAAGTAGCCAAACACGAACCGCTGCTCCATAAAGCTGGAGCGGCCATCGAGGTAGACGGGGCGAACGGTGATAGTAATGCCCGCTGTGGTAGCGATATAGGGAATCATGGCGGAGACCAAGGGCCGGGTACGATGCGAGCGTAAACGAGCAGCCTTCCGCTTTGTTCTTCTTTCGCTATGTCTATTTAGCAAGCCTTTTGCTAGGCAATATGTAGTCGAGAGGTGCCTTAAAACGCACAAGCGACTGTTGCCACGCTCGGTTCGTAGCAACAGTCGCTTGTAGACTGACTTAGGTCAACTGGTCAGGCGGTACCACCTCGTACACGGGATGCGCGTGCTTGGCGTGCAGGATGGGCGACGGCTTGACGGTCCGCACTGCCATGCCCTATTTGCGTGGTCTGAAATTGCGTCATCAGGTTGGCGAGTTGGTCCGTCAACCCACGCAAGTTGTTGCTCACATCGGCAATCTGCGTAATGCCACGAGCAGCCTCACCCGTGACGGTCGCAATCCCTTCGATATTGCGCGAGATCTCTTCGCTTGTACGTGCTTGCTCCTCACTAGCTAGCGAGATCTGCGTGACGCGTTCCATAACAGTATTGGCTTCGCCTACAATAGCCTGCAAGGCTTGCCCCGCACGATCGGCTAATTCGATGCCCGCTTCTACTTCTACACGACCGGACTTCATCGCCGTCACAGCCTGCTCGGTCTCTTGCTGGATGGAAACGATCATCGTGCTGATCTGCTTCGTTGCCTGCGAAGTCCTTTCAGCTAGCTTGCGGACCTCATCAGCGACGACCGCAAAACCGCGGCCTTGCTCGCCTGCACGGGCAGCTTCGATGGCTGCGTTCAGCGCTAAGAGGTTTGTCTGGTCTGCAATGTCTTTGATGACAGCCACAATCGCCCCAATCTCTTGACTCGACGTGCCGAGTCGCTCGACGGTTGTCCCGCTTTGGGCAAATGCTTCGGCGATTTGTTGGATCTTGGTGATGGTTTGCTGCACAACTTCGTGGCCGCGTTCGGCTGTTTCGCCGCTCGTGGTTGCAGCGACCACGGTCTGCTGTGCGCTTGCGCGGTTCTCCAAGATGCTACTCGCCATTTCTTCGATAGCCGCAGCAACTTCAGTCGTCTGCTCGGCTTGCTCGTTGCTGCCTTCTGCCAGCAATTCTGCACCTTGTGCCACTTGGTCTACAGCGTCATTGGTGCGATCTACGAAACCTTTCGCATCCTCTACAACCTGCGCGATACGCGTCACAGCACGGTTAAAACCTTGG
>CAYYHN010000185.1:0-7654 GCA_964471245.1 uncultured Rhodothermaceae bacterium
GTGCAAGGGTTGCACACGCTGCATTGTTCGCCATGTTCAGATCAAGGTCGGCGCTTGCCACCTGGGCACAGTTCGTGATGACGGAGAGCGCCCCCACTTCGGCATCGAAGGTGAGCGTAACGCTGCTACCTGCCGTCAGCAGGCCAATCTCCCATGTGAAGTCAAACACGGCGGGATTGAATAGCGCCGTCGAGGACGAACCGGGGATGTAGACGATGCCCGGCGGCAGCAAATCCATCAGTTCCGTCGCCGTCGCGTCGTCTGGGCCGTTGTTGGTCACCGTCACGGTAAACGTCACGACATCGCCTACCAGCGGCTGCGTGTCGTCGACGCTTTTGGTAACAGCTAGGTCGGCATGCGTGAGCATGGCGAACTCTACGGCCCCGATGTCAGTGCCATCGCTCCCGAGTGCGTCGGTGATCGGCGCAAGATTGGTGGTGCGCGCGAAGCCGCCGCCTCGCTGGTCGGTCGCCAGCGGAATCGGGTTGAGCCCTGCATCAAGCACAGGACTAATGGACAGCGGAAGGTGCGTCTCCGTTGGGCCGCCGTAGTTGGCGAGCGTTGCCAAACCCGGATCCAACTCGCTACCAAAGGTACCGACCTGGTTGCCGTTGTTGCCATTGATCAGGCCGCTTGCGCCCACGTCGGTGCCCAAGAAGTTGAAGCTACTGCTCGGATTGGCGTTGCCCACCAAGTCATCTGGCAGGGCCGAGCCAAGCATGCCGCGTTCGTTGCGAGCGACAATCGTACTGTGCAATTCGACGCGTGCAGCCGCCTCGATGAAGATGCCGCCACCCGTTTCGCCGCTCCCATCGCCGTTCGCATCGGTGCGGTTTTCGACGATGGTTGAGTTGAAGATGAACAACTCACCGCCACTATCGAACCAAATGCCCGCTCCAGATTTATCCTCACTGCTGTTGCCACTCACCGTCGAGTTTTCGAGATGCAGATTGCAACCGACTTGTTGGATGCCACGATCCCCGTTGCGGCTAATCGTGGAGCCGATAATCGTCACACTGGTGTTGTCATCGAGTTCGAGACCGGCGTCGACATTCCCATTCACGGTCACGTTAGTCAGGGTCAACGCACCGGAATCCTCCATGTCAATGCCGTCTTCGTCATTGCCCGAATAGGTCCCCCGTGTGATCGTTACATCGCCACTGTTGCTGTCGATATCGACGCCATCGCTCCCGTTATCGGTGACGGTTACATCGGTAAAGATGCCTTCCAAGATGAAGTCCAAATCAATGCCGGTGCTGCCATTGTCGCGGAAGTTGCTATTCTCTATCGTCAAAAGCCCATTGATGGATTGGCCGCCATCAAACCCGTCTGTGCCGTTGTCATCTGCCGTAACGCCATCGAGTGTTGCGGTGCCACCGACTGAAAAGGCATCGAGGTCAAATCCGTCGACGAACAGGATGCCATCCTCACCGTTGTCATTCGCTTGCACGCCGGTCATCACGAGATTGCCTGCGAGGTCAATCACATTGATTCCGTCGTCGTCGTTGGCATCGTAGGTGCCGTTAATAAACTCGCCATCACCATTGATGCCGAAAATGACGACGCCGTCATCCGCATGCCCTTCGACGCTGACCGACACAACCGGCCCGGCGCTGTCTTCAAAGGTGGCGTTGCCATCAATGCATTCGAAGATGGTGACGCCTTCGACCTGGTTGAACGCACCACCCAAGATGCCGTCCGTATCTGCAATGGTCGCGCCTTGGACCACAAGGTTGCCACCAATAGCGCCATCGTCGACATCATTACCGTCTTGCGCGAAGAGCCCGCTGCCACCCGTGTTCACGGTGTCAAACTCATCGAAGACGTCGCCATCAGCATTGTTGTTGGTCAGCGTGGTACGGACGAGCGTCACATCACCGTCGATGTCTTCCAAGAAGATACCGTGGTCAGCATTCAGGGTGTGCGTGCCGTCGGTATCGGAGAAGGACAACGCATCATCGACGAAGACACCGGGGTCGTTGCCAGACGTCGTCACATCGATCAAGGCAACGTTGCCGACGGTACTTGTATGAATGCCGTCGCCTGTTTCGTTGCCATCGGCATCGTTGTCGTTGGCTTGGGTGCCATTCAGCGTAATGTCGCCGAACTCGATGATACGCAGGCCGTGGTCGTCATTCATGTTAAAGACGCCATCCGCATCATCGACGGTGTTACCCGTCGTGATATTGGCCCCGTGGTCACCATTTTCCGTAGCAGTTACACTGTTGGAGAAGTTGACATCGAAGGCGCTCGACGTGGTAATCCCATCGCTGTCGTTACGGTTGAAGGTGCCGCCACTGATGTTGAGAACCGCAGACGAGTTGAGATCAAACCCATCGTCGCCGTTGTCCGACACGTCTACGTCGGTCACCGTTACCGTGCCATTGGTGAAGGAGTCGAGATCGATACCATCATCACCGTTGAACGTGTAGCTACCGCCCGTGAAGGTCGCATTTGAAGTCGCCGTGGCGCGGTCGATGAAGATGCCCGTCGCGTCGTTGCCCGTGACGTTCATAGCCACCACTGGTCCGGCCGAGGCTTCGAACGTCACATCGCCGCCAATGCATTCGACGTACATGCCGTTTTCTTGGAAGGCAGCGCCCCCACCACCGTCGGTGTCCCGAATCGTCGCGCCCTGCACCAGTAGGTTGCCGCCAATGGCGAGCGTGCCGGGGCATCCCGCACTGGATTCGGCCCGCAAGCCGTCGCCGACATCATCGTTGTTGCTGTCGTTATCCTCCAAGCGTGTGCGGACCAGCGTCACATCGCCGGTAATATCTTCGAGGAAGATGCCACCGTCGGCGTTACCTGTGTAGACCCCATCGATATCCGTGAAGGAAGCCGCGCCTACAATTGAAACGCCGGGGTCGTTACCTGAGGCCTCCACGTTGTTCAAAACAACATTGCCGACATTAGCCAGATCAATTCCGTCGCCTCCGTTGTTGTTGAGGACGAGGTTTTCGAGCGTGAGGTCGCCCACATCGAAAGCGCGGAAGCCGTCGGCATCGGCATCGTTCGTTTGCAGCGTGAGGTTACGTAGCGTTACGCTCGTCGGTGCGGCGGTTTGGCCCTGCTTGGGGATGACGGGCGGACTCACTGAAACGGTCTCGCCTTGGCCCACGGCTGCCACAATGATTACGTCACCTGCATTTGCGGTTGCGCCATTGATCGTGATGTTCTTTGTAATGAACAGCTTCTCGTTGTAGATGCCCGGAGCCACTGTGATTGTCCCACCTGCGGCCGTCAACGAAATAGCATCTTGCAAGGAGGGAAACGCGTTGTAGCCGATGAACACACCGGGCGCGACCTCCGTCCCATCTGGCTGCCCGGCATAGGCTGGATCAACAGTTACACTCGATGGACCGTTTGCGACCAAGATGGCTTCGTAATCCTCGACTTCGCCATCGGCGGCGAGTCCGTCAAAATCGAGGCCACCAGCCGTGCTAATCCGGAAACGTGCATACGTGGTGACATCGCTTGCGCATGACACAAAAACCGAGATCAGGTTCGCTCCTGCACTGAGATCCTGCTCAAACAGCCCATCCCCTGCAAAACTGCCGTCTGCGCCTTGGTCAATAAACGCGTTTAGCTTTGCAGCGGCGCTAGCAATGACCGTGAAGTTGTTTATGCGTCCACAGACCAGTGGCGGTAGTAAGACGCCGTCTTCATCGATTCCGTCGCCCGTGCCGTCGAGCGGATTCGTAGCATCGGTTTCTTCATCGCGGGTGGCACCGAGGGTTGGCCCGGAGGGCACGTGCCGGGCGCCGTCAGATGCAAGGAGCGTGCTGTAACTATTTGGCGCATCGCCATAATCGAGCGTAGGCGGTGCCACGGTGCCTACGATGGCCGTTCCATATCGGTTGTTGCCTTGGTCGCCGTACACAACGACAAAGTCTGCACTGCCAAGCGCGGCGATATGGACGCCTTCAACGTCATCGGTGGGATTAAAATCGTTTTCGGTGCCATATCCACTAATAGCCGTACCCGAAACCTCGCCTATGATGGCCGTCCCGACCGAAGGGTTCACGTCATTGGAGTACGCAACCACAAATTGTGTTGAACTCAGTGCTGATACTGCGATGCTGTAGGTGAGCGCATCATTGAACATGTTGGGACTGCCCAAGGAGATGGCATTGCCAGCAACTTCCCCTACAATCGCTTTGCCCTTTCTCGAATCGCTGACATCAGAGTACGCGACGACGAAGTGCATCCCGCTCAGCGGCGCTACGGATATAAACGACGTTTCGGCCGCATTGAAGACGCTGGCTGATCCAAACGCGATCACGGTTCCGGTGACATCACCGATGATGGCCTTCCCGTGGTCAGAATCGCCACCATCGCGGTAGGCTACCACGAACTGGGTAGCACTGAGTGCAGCCGCCGACAAGCCGGGTGAGCCTGGTGGCCCCGGTAAGCCTGTGGACGCTGCATTAAAAACATGTGCCGATCCCAACGTGATGCCTGTCCCTACTACGTCTCCAACAACGGCTGTACCGTGGTCCGAGCCATCGGTATAAGCAATTGCAAACTTCGTGCTGCTTAAGGCAACTACTGCTGTGCCGTCCGCTGCGTCGTTGAGGAAGGTTGCGGGGTTGCCGAAACTAGAGATGGTTGTACCAGCGACCTCGCCTACGATAGCTTTAGAAAAATTAGGCCAGTCGAAGTAGGCAATCACAAAGTGGGTGCTGCTGAGCGCCGCTACCGAGATCGAGCCCGTCAACGCAGCATTAAACTGCATGGGCGTTCCATAGGTAATCGTGGTCCCCGAGATTGTGCCGACCACAGCGGATCCGGTATTGCCAATATTTTCCTCATACGCCACAACAAAGTGTGTACTACTCAGCGCCGCAACCGCCACGTCCGTCACGACATCGGCAAGAAATACATTTTCAGCACCGAAGCCTCCGATGTCAGGCGCAGCAAACTGAGCTGCCAGATCGTACGCCGTCACTGGCTCAGATTGGGCTGAGAGGTAAGCTTCGATAGGTGCCAGACTGGGGTTAGGACCTTGCTGGGCGACAGCCGTGTGCATGCCCAAGCCAAAGCTCAACACGACAAGAAGTAGCGAAACACGCAAGGAGACGGGGATGGTGCGCAACACTAGGTGCCGCGCCGTCCGAGTTGGCGAGAAGAGAGACATGTACTACGAGGTGGGGTTCTGGGCAGCTACATCGGGCAGGCGAAAACCCGGGTGGACGACGATGCTCAAGGTAACACCGACGCAATGGATTACAGGTAATACTAAACTTAACGTTGTGATTCGCTTTATTTGCGACCCAGTACTTTAAAACCACAGATTTCGTGCACGTAACATACCTTTAGGGACTGCTATACTCGCCCTTCATTCCTAATTCATCGGTACACCTCGCTCTCTACGGCTTTGCTGTTGGACCACCGCCCCGGAAGTATCCATGATTCGCTATTTTGCGAACGAAAAACTAGGGCCGCGCGTTTATGTCACGCACATGACCTTGCTGGTACCGTTCCGGTTGATGCACCCAGCGTGCAGCGCAGGGCATACGGCCTCAAATCTGTCCCTACCATTCTGACCCATACCCAAGCATGGCATCACCACGACAAGATGTGTTCGGCGCACGCGCTACCTTCGACACCGGCTCTGGAACGGCGTACTACTACCGCCTCGACGCCCTGAAGGAACGCGGTTTTGACGTCAACCGTCTGCCCTACTCCATCAAGGTGCTCCTCGAAGCGGTCCTCCGCGAATGCGACGGCCACCTCATCACCAAAGAAGATGTGGAGGCGCTGGCCGCCTACGACCCGAAAGCGCCTGCGAAGACGGAGATCCCGTTCAAGCCTGCCCGCGTGCTGTTGCAGGACTTCACCGGCGTGCCTGCGGTGGTCGACCTCGCTGCGATGCGCTCGGCGATGGCCCGCCTCGGCGGCGACCCGAACGAGATCAACCCGCGCGTGCCCGTCAACCTCGTCATTGACCACTCGGTGCAGGTCGACGCCTTCGGCAGCGCTGATGCCATCCGCCTGAACGAAGAGATCGAGTTTAAGCGCAACCGTGAGCGGTATGAGTTCTTGCGTTGGGGCCAGCAGGCGTTCGACAACTTTTTCGTCGTGCCTCCGGGCGGTGGCATCTGCCACCAAGTCAACCTCGAATACATCGCCAAAGCCGTCTGGACGCGCCCGACGGACGACGGCCTTTACGAAGCCTACCCCGACTCGCTCGTCGGGACCGACAGCCACACAACGATGATCGACGGCCTCGGCGTCGTCGGCTGGGGCGTGGGTGGCATCGAGGCCGAGGCGGTGATGCTCGGCCAGCCTGTCTACATGCTGATGCCCGACGTGATCGGCTTCCGTCTCACGGGCAGCCTCCCTGAAGGCGCAACGGCCACCGACCTCGTGCTGACCGTCACACAGCAGCTTCGTGCATACGGTGTCGTCGGCAAATTCGTCGAGTTCTTTGGCCCCGGCCTCGACAACATGACGGTGCCCGACCGCGCGACGATTGCGAACATGTCGCCCGAGTACGGCGCGACGATGGGCTTCTTCCCCATCGACCAAGAGACGCTCGACTACATGCTCCGCACAGGCCGCTCGGCCGAGCACGTGGAGATGGTGAAGCGCTACACGCAGTTGCAAGGCCTTTTCCGCACCAGCGACTCGCCCGACCCCGAGTTCCTCGACGTGCTCGAACTCGACCTCAGCACCGTCAAGCCGAGCCTCTCCGGGCCAAAGCGTCCGCAGGACCGCATCGAACTGCCCGACATGCAGGAATCCTACCGCACATCGTACACGGCTCCCGTCGGGCCGCAGGGCTTTGGGCGCGATGCCAGCACCTACGGCAACACGGGCAAATACGTGGATGGCGACACAGAACTCGACCTCAAGAATGGCGACGTAGCCATTGCTGCCATCACGAGTTGTACCAACACCAGCAACCCGTCGGTCTTGATCGGCGCAGGTTTGCTCGCCAAGAACGCCGTCGAGCGCGGGCTGAAGGTGAAGCCGTTCGTAAAGACCAGCTTTGCACCGGGCTCGCGGGTCGTGACCGAGTATCTGCACGAAGCGGGCCTCTGGCCGTACTTCGATGCGCTTGGGTTCAACCTCGTCGGCTACGGCTGCACGACGTGCATCGGTAACTCGGGGCCACTCAACGAGCCTGTCGCCAACGCCATTAAGGACGGCGACCTGATCGTTTCAGGCGTGCTCTCTGGCAACCGTAACTTCGAGGGTCGCATTCACCAGCTCGTGCAGGCCAACTACCTCGCCTCGCCGCCGCTGGTCGTCGCCTACGCCTTGGCTGGCACCGTCGACATCGACCTGACCAAAGATCCCATTGGCACAGACAACGCAGGCGCCGATGTCTACCTGCGCGACATCTGGCCGACGGGTGCCGACATCCGCGACCTCATCAACGAAAGCATCAAGCCGGAGCAGTACATCAACGAGTACAGCGGCATTGAGGAGTCGAACGAGACGTGGAACAACATCAAGATCCCCGAAGGCGCGATCTATGCATGGGATGAGGACTCCACGTACGTCCAAGAGCCGCCGTTCTTCTTCGACCTGACGCCCGAGACGCCGACGATCGAGTCGATCCACGGCGCGCGCGTCCTCGCCAAAGTCGGCGACTCGACGACGACGGACCACATCTCGCCTGCGGGTGCGATTGCGCCTGACA
>CAYYHN010000186.1:0-7618 GCA_964471245.1 uncultured Rhodothermaceae bacterium
AGCCCATCTGGACCGCGAGTTCGATGTCATCGTGCCCCTGAACGGCCTGTGCGCCCATGGGTAAGGCAGCAAGCTTGCCTTCTAATTGTCCAATGCGGAATAGGCTGAATGCAAGCCCAATGAAAAGGACAATGATGAGACCTGTGGATGTCTTGGTCATGATGTACTGAGAGGCGTGTTTGCGTTGCGTCGCTGCAAGGTAATTGCTTCAACAACAACCATCCTGCGAGCAAAACGTGAAGAACACGGTCGATAGTAAAGAAAAACGGCGATGCTCCCGAGGAAGCACCGCCGTTTTGGAAGGCTGCACCTTGCGCTAACACTGCAGTCTATTTTACGAGCACCATCTGCTGCGTGATGACCTGTGCGCCTGCTTCGAGGCGGTACAGGTACATCCCGCTGGCGAGGTCGCGGGCGTCGAACGTGGCGCTGTGCCAACCAGCCGGACGTTGCCCATCGACGAGGACGGCGAGTTCGCGGCCGAGCATGTCGTAGACGGCGAGGCGAACTTGTTCGGCTTGCGGAAGAGCAAAGCGAATGGTCGTCGACGGGTTGAACGGGTTCGGGTAGTTCTGTGCCAGTTCGTGTGTCTGCGGCAAGTCGGCGAACGCGTTTTCGGTGTCGACCGTGGTCGTTTCGATGATGCGGCCTTCATTTTTTAATGATACGGCGACCACCGAGACGACGCCACCGAGGGCTGTGCTGATATAGTTCGCAAGCGTCTGCTGGTCCGTCACGCCAAGCTGTGTGAACGGCGCGCCACGGAACGGGTACTGATCGCCACCACGAGCCAAGAAGTTGCCGATGGCGATGTTCACATCCGGCGCACCACCAACCACGTTGCCACGCGAGACGATCTGCGTGCCGTCGTCGAGGGTGATGGCGATGATGCGGTTGCCCGGCGTGGAGACGTTGCCATCGTCATCCAACTGCTGGGCCGTGCCTGCAGGGTTGTAGGCAATGGTGAAGCCCGCGATCTGTGCGAAGCGACCCGTGCCGCCGCCACCTTGCACACGCGAGACGGCGTTCTCCATGATCTCCTTGAACTGTGCCGCCGGAATGTCCTCGACGACCGACAGGAAGTTACCAAACGGGAGGATCTGGAACGTCGTCAATTCGCTTAAATTGCTTCCGGCAGGAATCACGCTGTCGTTGCGGATGCCGCCGCCGTTCTGAATGGCCACATCGGGCTGAGCTGCACCAAACGAAGCTGCCCGCTCGCGCGCTTGCCACAGCATGGCATCGGCGATAAGGTTGCCTTGGTTCGTCTCGCGGCTGCGCACGTTGCCGCGTACGCCATTGAGAGCCACCTCGGTGGTAGCCAAAATGTTGGCTTCGAGGGCGTCGACCGACGTTTGCACAGGTGTGATCACTTCGGCGAAGACCATCGGGTCGGCGTCTACGGCATCTGTGAAGTTGATCGCCGCATTTTGCCGCTGTGCCACGCGTACGGGGCCGCTCTCGTCGCTGATCGACTGGAGGCTGCCTTGGTCATCGAATGTCACAACGAGACGGCCGACATAGGCGTATTGGCCGGTCGTTGTGACTACTGGGACGTCGGTGCCGTCCGCACTGGTAGCCATGATTGGGTACGTTGCGAAGACTTCATCGCCATCGCCCCGAACGAGCCTGCTGCCATTGTTGGCAAGCAGTTCGTCGCCACCACCCGCGATCATCACATCGATCCCGCTCAGTTGCTCGGCCAGCGCGAGGTCTTCGTCGATGCCTTGCAGGTGGCTGATGAGGATGATCTTGTTCACACCTTGTGCCGTCAGCGCATCGATTTCGGCTTGCACGGCTCCGGCGACATCATCACTTACCACCACGTTGCGGGGTGACGAGATAAAGTCGAGGTTTGGCGTCGTCGCACCAATGATCCCGATAGGCTCGCCGTTTTCGATGACCACCGTGCTGCGTGCAATCCGACCTGCATCAAACAGTCCTTGCAAACCCGGTTCTTGGGCGTAGTCGAGGTTGGCCGAGAGATACGGTGTGCTCGACGTGAATGACCCGATGAAATCAGCCAAGATGTCCGGGCCGAAGTCGAAGTCGTGGTTGCCAATCGCAATGGCGTCGTAGCCAATGGCTTCGAGCACGCGAGCATCGTAGTACACGCCATCGCTCAACGAAGCGTTGAATTCAGGACCTGGCAGGAAGTTATCACCAGACGAAAGCATCACAACCCCACGCTTGTTCGGCGTGCCATCTGGGCGGAGGGCACCAGCCTTCAGATCTTGCACAACGCGCGTGAAATGCGCTGCGCCGCCAAAGCCTTCTTGGTCGCCCGTTAAGCCCAATAGCTTCGACTCCCCGTCGTTGTTGTGTAGGATCGTTAGCGTAAAGGCTGGTGTCGTATCGATGGTGTTGACATCGGGGATTGGGATGATGTAGAGGCGGTTGCGGTCCACTTCGCCGGTGGAGGGCAGGCGCTTCTGGACAATGCCACCGTTGCCATCGCTCGTGATGCCGAAGTCGTCATCGTTGATGATGGCGAGTTGATCCGTGCCGATGAGCGCAATGCCTTCGGGCTTGTCGTGGTCGTAGCCGGGGATCGCTTGCAGCAAATCGACAACGAGGGCTTTTTGCACCGGGCGGATGCCAGCAGCAAACAACTCTTCTTCGGTTAATTGCTCCAGCGTTTGGCTACCGACTTGCATGCCAAGGGCACCATCATTCGGATCGCTAACGTCTGTTGCGCCTGTGATGTCGATCTTGTAGATCCGTTTTACAGCGCCCGGATCGGTGCCAAAGCCCCCGTCGCGTTCCAGCACGAGGAACTGCGTGTCGTTGAGGGCGAGGATGGCGCTGTTCGAACGATTCGGCGCGTCCTGCATGTACAAATATTGCTTCGTTTCGCCTGAGGCGATGTCGAAGAACAGGATGCGCGTCTGCTTGGCGTTGGCACGGATGTTTCCGCGATCTGCAAACGGATTGTACATGGCCGTTTGCATAATACCGACGAGCGTTTTGCCGTCCGGCGTAATCGTGAGGCCTTCCATGCCACGGTTGGCACGGCGGTTGGCAAACACCGCCGGGAGCCGACGGCCACCGGTGCCGCTGCCAAACGGGTTGATGCGCTCTATCGTCCTTCCGTTGCCTGCAAAATGGACAAGATGCGGTCCATATTCGTCGCTCACCCAGAAGCTGCCGTCAGGCATGACTACGAGACCCTCTGTGTCGATGCCTTCTGGATCGGTGGCGAGCTGCGTACCGTTCAGATCAATCGGTGTCTCACCTGTGCTGCCAAGCCCTTCTGGATTCGGTAGGCCCGAAATTGGATTCCCGTTAGCATCTTTGAGCGTCACAAAACCAATTTCACGCATCTCATTTCCGACCATCTGCACGCGTGTAAGTTGGGGCGTGAAGCTCGGGACTGGGAACACTTTAGTGCCACTCGTAGCGCCGTTAAAGTTGGGGCCACGGTCAGTCAGCATGTAGAAGACGCCTTCTTCGAATGGATCGGCAGCCATCGCAGAGCCGAATCCGCCGTTGTAGACTTGCACGCCGTTTTGCTCGAAGATCGAAGTGCGGCGTGGCACGTCAGCCGTAGCGGGATAGTCGGCGATGGGGTCAACCTCGAAGTTGCGCAGTTCGCCGCCTTCGGGATAGGCTGATGCGCGAATGGTGCCGCCGAGTGGACCAGCGAGGTACGCGGCTAGGGCTTGCTGACCTGTCACGCCGAGTGGCGTGAACGGCGCGCCGAAGAACGGATATTGATCGCCGCCACGCGCCAAGAAGTCGCCCACGACCACATTGATGTTCGGTGCACCATCGACGACTTGTCCCCCACGGACGATGTACGTGCCATCATCGAGGCGGATTTCCTGAACGCGGGTGCCCGAAGTGGTGATGGTGCTGCCGCTGATCTGCTGAGCCGTGCCGTTCGGATCCCAGCGCATCCGCATCCCCGACATCTGGGCAAAACGACCCGTGCCACTACCCGAGCCGACGCGAGAAACCGCGTTCTCCATAATCCACTTGAACTGAACAGGCGAGATGTTCTCGACGACCGACACGAGGTTGCCGAAGGGCAGCATGTCGAACGTGTTCAATTCTGTGATGTCGCCCGCTGCGTACACGTTGTTGTTCCGAATACCGCCGCCATTCTGCAGCGCCACGGTTGGCATCCCAACACCGAAGCTCGGAGCTAAAGCTCGCGCCTGCCAGAGCATGGCGTCTGCGATGAGATTGCCTTCATTGGTCTCAATCGAACGGACATTGCCGCGTACACCGTCGAGCGCAACTTCGCTCGAGGCGATCACATTGGCAGCAAGCGCATCCACAGCAGCCTGCACCGGATCGACGACGCGGGTTTGCAGGTCGGCGTCAGGCTGGACGGCGTCGCTGTTGGAGCCACCCGCCACACGGACCGGGCCGCTGTCATCGCTGATGCTCGTCAAGTTGCCTGCGTTGTCGAAGTCGACGATCAAGCGACCGACGTACGCGTACGAGCCGGTCGTAGTCACCACGGGCACCTGCGCGCCGTCGGCATTGGTGGCAAGGAGCGGGTACGCGCCGAACACGTCGCCCTCGTCGCCGGGTACGAGCAGGTCGCCTGCGTTGGCAAGCAGTTCGTCGCCGCCGCCTGCGATCATCACGTCGACGCCGCGAAGTTGGGCGGCAAGGGCAATGTCTTCATCAATGCCTTGCAAGTGGCTGATCAGGATGATCTTGTTGATGCCTTGCGCCGTCAGTGCATCGATTTCAGCTTGCACACTTGACGCAACATCTTGCAGTACGTTTACATTGCGCGGTGCCGAGATGAACGGCAGGTTGGTGGTCGTTGCCCCGATGACGCCGAGCTTCTGCCCGCCTTCATCAACGATGACGCTTTTGGCGAGGCGGCCGGAATCGACAAATGCTTGTAGGCGTGCCTCGTTCGAGAAATCGAGGTTGGCCGAAACGTACGGCGTGTTGTCGGTGAAGTCGGCCATGAAGTCAGCCAGCACGTCGGGACCAAAGTCGAAATCGTGGTTGCCGAGGGCGATGGCGTCGTAGTCGAGTGCATCGAGGGCGATGGCATCGAAGAACGTGCCGCTGGTGAAGGAGGCGTTGAACTCCGGTCCGGCGAGGAAGTTGTCGCCCGAAGAGAGCAGGATAGCACCTTGGTTGTTGGTCGCAGCTTCTGAGCGGAGGTTGTCGACGACCGTCTTGAAGCGCGCCACACCGCCGAAGTCCGTTTCGCCGCCGCCTAGGTTGAGCAACTGCGATTCGCCGTCGTTGTTGTGCAGGATGGCCAGCGAGAACGGTGCATTCACCTGAAAGATCGACACGGTGCCCGACACTTCATTCGAAACCGCGATCAGGTTTTGCCCATTCGGGCTGTCGCTGGCCGAAATGAATGCGATACTTTCCGGCCCCATGTCGCCTACTTGCGCGAGGTCGGCTTCCACATCGGCCACGCTGAAGTCGCGGTTGTTGAGGTAGGTCTGATACACGGGCGCGACAGGGTTCGTCACATCGTACACCATCACGCCGCCAACACGCTCCAGCCCAATGAAGGCGTAGTGCCGCCCACCAATCTGGCCGATCGTGACCGCTTCTGGCTCGGGGCCTTTGTCATCGGAGCGGCTATCGAACGAGTCGTTTTCGTCGTTGTTGCTGTTAAAGTCGTTCGGAATCAGCGCAGCCAGCCGTGTCTCGAAGTCGCTGCCGCTATCAAAGACGATGGCACCTGTGGTTGCATTCCAGATGGTGAACGAGCGTGCGCCGTAGCTGTAGAGCACATCGTAGTCGCCATCGCCATCCGTGTCGCCATTCGCAGAGGTGGTGCGCAGACGGCCAAGATTGGCGTTGTCGAGCAGATCGGCAGCATTGGGAAAGGCCGTAGGGTCCAGCATGAAGTCGCCGATGCGCTCTTCTTCGCTGAAGCCGTCGTAGTCCCGCGCATCACCTTCGTTCGCCGACACGATGTACACCTGCCCGCCGACTTCGTACGTTGCGATGGCATCCGGCTGGTACATGCCCAGCACAGGCCAGTTGGCGATGTTGATGCTGCCATCGCGGTTGCTTGCATCCAGCTCATTGCCCGGCAAACTATGATCTTTGAAGCCCAGCGCAAGGATCGTATCAATTTGCGCTGTTGCAATGTCAACGACAACCAAGGCGTTGTTCTCCTGGCAGGCAACGTAGGCCTTCGTGCCAGCGGGGTTGATGGCGATGTACTCCGGTTCCAAGTCCTGCGCAACCGATGCGCCGGGGCCGAAGATGCGCACATCTGATGGCAGTTCGGCTGCACGCGAAGCACCCGCGTTGAAGTCTGTGAACGTAATTTGTTGCGCTGAAGCGTTCGCTACACCGCCACTGATGTCGATGATCGTGATGCTGCCTTCGGGATCAACATTGTAATCGTCATTCGGCTCGCCTTCATTGGCGCTCAGCACTTTCATGCCATCGGGCGTAAACGTGACCATGTCGGGCAGCACACCTGCCGTCACGTTGTTTAGGAACGCGCCGTTGGTATCGAAGAAGACAACCTGCCCATTGGCGTCGACGGCGGCCGCTTCCGACGCGATAGCAACGATGCCTGCCGCATTGACGGCGACGCTGTTCACGCCATCGCCGTACGGGCTCATGTCGATCTCACCGACTTTGACGGGCGAAGCAGGGTTTGAGATGTCGAGGATGAAGACCGAGTTGGCGTCGGCGTTGGTGAAGAAGAGCCGCTGCGTGCCGGGATGGTGCACGACAATCTCAGCAGCGCCTTCGTCGAAGATCCCTGTGCCGAAGCGGCCTAGCAGTTGGAGTTCAGCAGTTTGCTGTGCTTGGGCTGCTGGCGCAAAAGCGAGCAGCAAGAAGAGGGCAGCGAGGACATGCTGCACACGTGGTATCGGAGAAGCCATAAAGCGTGGTGGTGTGGTGGATTTGGAACGGGGTTTCCGAAGCCCCGAAATAAAGACCACACACCCGCCACAACTTTTAGTCACAAGTTAACGGCAGATCATGCTTGAGTGACCGCAGTGTGAACGAAGGATTATCTGCGAATCGAGCCCTACGCGTCAAGCAACGAAATGGGATAGGGATAGACAATCCTTGCCCCAACTTGTAGTATATGGGGCGTAATGCACGCGAAGTCTTCACGTGAACCGAGTTGTATTTGCATCGTTCGAATCGCAAATAAATGCTGTCGGAGCGTACCTTGAAAGTCTAGTTCTAAACTTGTAAAACACCCTCGCTTATTCGGTAATTCATTTCCTTTGGCCTTGCTAGATTCCTCTGGTTAGAACGCTTTGGGTTGAGTTTGATTTTCTGCGTTCGGGAGGAAAACACAGTACAACAACATGGCACATGGTAAAGTAAAATGGTTCAACGCCGAAAAAGGCTTCGGCTTCATTGAACCTGCAGATGGGAGCAAAGACGTCTTCGTGCATCGCAACAACGTTGACGGCCTCGGCTGGGACGACGGCCTCCGCGATGGCGAAGAAATCGAATATGAAGTCGAGCGTACCCCAAAAGGCTTGAGCGCAGTCAACGTGCAGCGCTTGGGCTAGTCGCCGCTTGGTATTTTGTGCAATACGTTGCGCAGAGAGCTTGGTCTTTTCGGCCAAGCTCTTTTTTTATGGCTCCGTGCGACTTCTCGCGCTCCTTGTGCGTCTCCTTGATGCAGCTGCATGAAACA
>CAYYHN010000187.1:0-2240 GCA_964471245.1 uncultured Rhodothermaceae bacterium
CGGTAGGGTCGTTGGTAGCGCGAGCGACATAATTGAGCTTAGGCTTGCGAGAAGGTGGAGGCGACTTCGCGCGTGATGATGCGGCGGCGTTCGGGCTTGCGGTCGTCCGATTCTACATAGCTCGGCGACTGGCGCAACTCGTAGTCGGTGACGAGCAATAGCCCGCCTCTGCACTTGACGACGACATGGTGGTCGAAGGCTTCCACGACGGCACCGTAGGGCAAGTCGGGGTAGGTGATTCGGGTGTCGAAGACTTGGGCACCCCAGATCGTGAAGACGCGGCCATCGAGCGTGGCGAAGGCACCGGGGTAGGGGCGCGTCTGGGCGCGGATAAAGTTGTGGATCGCCCACACGTCCATCGTCTCCCAGTCGATGGCGCCATCTTCGGGGCCGCGCTTCGGGTAATGCGTTGGCGTGCCGGTCTGTGGATAGCGTTTGGCCGTGCCGTTCAGCAACTGCGGAATGGTGCGTTCTTCCATCCGCTGCGTCACAATGGCGTACTTGTAGTACAGCGTACGGATGGTGTCGAAGGGCGTGATGTCGAACATCTCGAAATCAACCACATCCCCGTCGTCGATGCCTGGCGTAATAAGAAAGAGCGACATGATGAACCGCTTCTTGTCTTCGATCAGCGACCAATTTAGCGGCGAGCGACCCCGGCCTTTCGGCAAGAAATCAGCACTGCCGTGGACGCCGAGTGCGCCGATGCGGAGCGCGTCGAGGATGGCTTCGGGAAACAGCCGCTGCCAGCCGCCTTGGACGAGGATGTCGAACTGTTGCTGCGCAAAGAATGCTTGGTCGGTTGGGTGCTTTAGGTTGTACGACTGTGCGTAATAGACCGGGACGTCGAAGTGCTGTGCGAGGTCGTCGAATCGGCGGTAGCCCGAAACTTTGGCTTTTTCGGCGCGGGCCGGCGAGAGCGTGACGAAATACTTGAACGTCAGTCCCGACTCCAGGTGCGCTTTGATCTTGTGCCAGCCTGCTTCGTGGCAGCCGCACATGACGAGGGACGGTATGTTGGTAGGTGTCTTATCCGACATTTTCGCGAGCTTGCAAGGTCAGCATAGCGTCGTAGTTGCGGAGCTGGGCCGCCGCGGCCGCTTCCACGCAACGTTGTACCCGTTCGCGTGGCGGCATCTCGGTTGGGTGCCACCAGACCGGGTGCGTGAGTAGGTGGAGCTTGGGCGCATTGCTTGTGGTAAGTACATCCCGCATCCGATCATAGCGCCAGTACCCGTTTGAGTCGGAGCAGTAGGTGAACGCCGTGCGGAATGTCTGTCCATAGGCATTAATCATGCCTGCCATCTCATCGGCTTGGTAGCGTAGCACATCGGCAGCGTCTGGGTTGTGCCATGAAAAGGCGTCAACCGAGGTACCAAGTAGGTCTTCGAGCCCGCGTTTCTCATCGTGTAGCTTCGAGGTCAGGGCTGCTTCTGTACTGAAGCCGTCGTAGAAGCTGGCGTCGAAGTGCAGGCCGATGGTGTGGCCGAGCGACTGGATGTGTTGGATCTTGCGCAGTGTGTCGCGGTCGAGCAGGTTGTAGAACGGGCTGTGGAACAGCACAAACCACGTAGAGGTTGCGCCCAAGGCCGCTTCGATCTCGGCCATCGCAACGGCGCGCTCGACGGAAATATCGAGGTCGTGCCGCCATATCACGAGCGGTCCCGCCGACGCGTAGTCGGGGTAGCCCACAAAACGGTACCGGGCTTGTGCCAGCGCAATCAGGCGGCGATAGGCAGCCTCGGTGAAATCCTCGAAATAGTACGGGGCGGGCATACGGGTTGGGTTGCTTGTGAGGCGTCGAACGTGCGGAGCCACCACTCGAAGCAGAGCAGCGACCAGATCTGGAGCCGGTGGTTGACCTTGCCTGCGCAGTGCTCTTCGATGAGCCCACGCGTAGCTTTCGGCTGGAGGAAGTCGTTGATTCGGGCACGGCGGTGCACCAGCAGGTCGCGGATGTAGTCGAGGCTTTCGCCTTTGAACCACGTGCCATCGGGGGCCGAAAATCCTTGCTTGATGCCGTTGGCATACTGGTCCGGCACGTAGCGACTCAGGGCTTTGCGTAGTAGCAGCTTGCCGTCGTTGGTCTTCAGGAAATACTTGTCGCGCTTCAGCCCCGCCTCGTTCTCGTTCATCCGGGCTACTTCGCCCAAATGGCGCAGCTTGTAGCGCACGGGCACGCGCATCGCGAAGTCAACGAGGTCGTTGTCGAGGAACGGCACACGTGTCTCCAAGCCATG
>CAYYHN010000187.1:2250-7616 GCA_964471245.1 uncultured Rhodothermaceae bacterium
TCGACGGTCAGCAGGCCGTGCAGGAAGGTCTTTGCCTCGAAGTAGAGCGAGCGGTTGACGTAGTCCTCAGGCGTCGAGACGTTGAACGCCTTGCCGTTCATCACCTTTCGGAAAATGTCGAGCGTCGGGTGCGCCTCGATGGCGGGGTAGACGTCCGGTTGGAAGAAGTCGCGCTTCTGATGGTCGCGGGTGAGGCGCTGCCAGTAGTGATAGTACTTGCTGACGTAGTCCTCGGGGCTGCCGTTCTGCACGGCGCGGTAGTAGCGCCACGGATAGCCTGCAAACAACTCGTCGCCACCGGCCCCGGAGAGGCAGACCTTAACAAACTTGCTAGCAAGCCGCGAGACGTAGAAGTTCGGATAGCACTGGCCGACGCGGAGGTCTTCGAGGTGCCAGATGAGCTGCGGCATCACACGCTCCATGTCGCCCGCTTTTAGCACGACCTCGTAGTGCTCCGTCTTGTAGAGATACGATAGGTACTCGGCGCGCTCGCGCTCATCGCACGAAAGCTCAAGGCCCGAGGCTGAGTTCAGGTCGAAGCCACACGTGAACGTCTTCAGGTTGCCAAACGACTGCGATGCCACCGCCGTAATCGCCCCCGAGTCGATGCCGCCACTCAAGTAACTGCCGACCTCGACATCCGAAACCAGTTGCCGCTGCACGGCTTGCTCAAACAGCCGATCCAACTCTTCGACGGCTTCGTGCTCATCGATGCTGTTGTCGTCCTCGAAGTTGTAGTCCCAGTACCGGTGCAGTTTGGGCGCTGGGTTGGCGATGCTGAGCGTGAGCGTGTGGGCGGCCGGAAGAATGCGAATGCCCTCAAACATCGTCCGGTCTGAAAACGTATTCTGGAACGAGAAATACTCGTTGAGCGCCCCCAAATCGACGCCAAAGCCGACATGGGGATGGACGTGCAGCCCTTTGATTTCGGAAGCGAACAGGAAAGCACCGCCACGCTGTGTGTAGTACAGCGGCTTGACGCCGTAGCGATCACGCGCCAAGAACAGTTCCTGCTCCAAGCGATCCCAGACAGAGAAGGCAAACATGCCGTTGAACCGATGCACGCAGTCCGGCCCCCACGCATGGTACGCGTAGAGCAGCACTTCGGTATCGGTGTTCGAGTGGAAGATGTAGCCCATCGCCTGCAACTGGAGCCGCAGGTTGCGGAAGTTGTACACCTCGCCGTTGTACGTGATGACGTACCGCCCATCAGCCGACTGCATGGGCTGCTGCCCACGCGTCGAGAGGTCGAGGATGGCGAGCCGCCGATGCCCGAACCCGGCAGGACCGCTGGTCCAGTAGCCGTCGCCATCAGGGCCACGGTGTGCCAGCGCCTCCGTCATCCGACGCAGCACGGGCAACGGCGCGGGCCGCTTGTTGGTCTGTATGATGCCTGCAATTCCGCACATAAGGCTTAGGGTGCTCGGCGTAGCCTCGCTTTGGTTCTTGGTACTTAGTTTTTGGTACATTGCTGAAGGTTGACGCTCATCTCATACTCCCCCTCTCTCATACTTCCCGAACTCCCCACACTTCCTCTCTCCCATCCTCCCTTTCTCAACTCACGCCGCCATCCGGTAGCTTCGGCGTTCAAAGCGAGCGCCGTGCTTTTTCAGCGCCGCCACCACCCGATCCTGCTCCTCATCCGTCATTTGAGGATAGACGGGGAGGGTGAGGCTAAGGCGTTCAGCAAGCATCGCGTTAGGGTAGTCCTCATCGCGGATGCCGTACTTCTCTTGGTAATAGCCACGGCCGGTGACAGCGTGCGTGCCTTGCCGTGTAGCGATACCTTCCTCTTCCAGCGCTTGCATGAGTTCATTGCGCTGATCGTAGAGGCGTGCGCTGTTCTCCACGGTCGGCGCCTCCGGTTGGAAGAGGCAGACATACGACTGGTAGCCGTGCACGTAACCCTTCGGCACCTGCGGCGTCTGTAGCCAGCGGAGGTCTTCGATTAAGGCATTGTACCGGATCGCCCGTTCGGTGCGTCCGGCCTGAATCTTGGCGGCCTTGTCCATCTGGATGCTTCCCACCGCGCCTTGCAGGTCGGTCATGCGGTAGTTGAAGCCGAGATGATGGTAGGAGGGGAGCAGAAAACTTTTCTTGCTGGTGTGGCGCTGCAAGTCCGTGCGATCAGCGCCGTGGTCGCGGAGCGTGCGACAGAGCTTGGCCGAGGCGTCATCTTGCGTAAGAATCATACCCCCCTCGCCTGTCGTGATCGCCTTGCGTGGATGGAAGCTGAAGCATCCAAAGTCGCCCATCGTCCCGGCGTGCTGACCATGGTACCATGCGCCAAAGCCACACGCGGCATCCTCGACAATGACAAGGTTGTGTTGCTTCGCTAGGGCAAGAATCGGCTCCATGTCGGCACACAGACCGAAAAGATGGACCGGGATGATGGCTTTGGTGTGTGTAGTGATCTTGTTAGCGAGCTGTGCGATATCGAGGTTAAACGTAGCAAGGTCGATGTCGCAGAAGACAGGCGTCGCGCCGAGATATTCTGCGACATTAGCTGTGGAGATCCACGTAAACGCGGGGACGATCACCTCGTCGCCTGGCCCAATCCCGGCAGCCGCAAGCGAAAGGTGCAGTGCCGTCGTGCACGAAGTTGTGGCGATGGCGTGCTGCGAATTGGTGTACGCCGCGAACTTGTCCTCGAACGTCTTCACGTGCGGGCCTTGTACAAGCCAACCCGTCTGAAGCGGCTCGATGACGGCTGCCATCTCGGCCTCGTCAATCAGGACTTTGGTAATGGGAATACTCATTTGGTCGCTTCGCTCTCGTGTGGGAGGATGGAGGTTTGGGAGTGCGGGAGGGTTGGGTAGTTTGGGAAGCTTGGCTGCTATTGAAATGATGTACAAAGTTTCAAGAGCCAAATCCCAAGAACCTGCACGAAGTGCGTCACGCAGCTTTGCGTAGCGGTATATTCGGTGCAGCGTGCGTTGCCAGTTCTGCTGTGCGCGCCTTGTGGGCCTTGCGCCAAGCAATGAGGTCGAGGAGGCCTTCGCGCAGTTCGCGGTCGGCACGGAAGTCGAGGTCGGCTTCGGCCTTTTCAGTGCTGCCGAGGCGGTTGGTCACGAACGACTGCGCGGTCGGCTCGTACTGGATGGCAAGGTCCGAGCCTGTCAATTCGAGCAGCAATTCGCAGATTTGCTTGATGGAGGTCGCTCGCCCAGTACCGACATTGTAGAATTCGTCCGATACATCGCTCTTGAGCGCGCATACATTCGCCTTAGCGACATCGCGCACATCAATGAAGTCGTAGCTTTGTGAGCCATCGCCGAAGACGATCGGCGGCAGACCGTTGTCGATGCGGTCAAGGATTTTCATGATGACCGACACGTACGCGCCCCGGTAATCCTGCCGTGGGCCGAACACGTTCATGTACCGTAAGCCCGCGTACGAAAGGCCGTATCGCTCGTTGAACGCCCGCGCCATCGCCTCGCCTGCGATCTTCGTTGCACCGTAGAACGTGCGGTTGTTGAACGGGTGCTCCTCCGTCATCGGCGTCGTCAGCGCATTGCCATACACCGAAGCCGACGACGAATATACGAGCCGCTTCACGCCTTGGTCACGGCATGCTTCGAGCACGTTGTACGTCCCTTCGACGTTGACCTTGAAGGCCGAACGCGGGTACTCGTGGCATTGCAGCAGCCACAGCGCGGCGAGGTGGAACACATAGTCGCATCCCTTCATCGCTGCATTCAGCAGGTCGATGTGCATAATGTCGCCGCCGATGTCGTAAATCTTGACGCGGGGATCGGCGAGAGCAGCGGACAGGTTTTCCTTTGAGCCGCGGCAAAAGTTGTCGTAGACGGTGATTTCGGCGACGTCTTCTTGGGTCAGGGCATCGACCAAATGGGAGCCCACGAACCCCGCGCCTCCTACGACCAGTATGCGGCTTCCTCGGATATCAGGCATGAAAATGTTCGTCTCAGGGTTAAAAAATGCAATTCGACGCCGATTCCGACGCTGAGACGAGCATAGGTGCGCGATGCCACGCGCAATTGGGAAAGTGATACAGCCGCAGGTTCTGGGGAACGGCTACGGCTGGAGTGAAGGCAATTCCGGTGCCAATGTAAATAGTGCGTTACATCAGTGAGGAGCTGAAAGGCAGCAACGTGTCCAAGCGATTCAGGCCTGTGAGACGATAGACAACACGGCCATCGGTCAGGACCACGTCGGCCTCACGGGGTTGCAGCAAGAGAGTGGTGGTTGAGCCATCGGCCACTGTGAACGTGAGCGTATGGGTCGCGGCTTGTTCGACAGTGGATGGGGCTAGGTCATCCGCGAAGCCGTCGGCGCGGAGGGGGTTGAAGCGTTGGAGCCAAGCAACCACCTTAGCCGAGTCGGCAGTCGTCGTGGTGTCGTTTTGTGTGAGTTGCCAACCGTCGGTTGTCGTGGCAAGGTAGGCGTCTTCGGGCGTGACGACCTGCACGGAAATAATTCGCTGAGGGCTGAGGCGGATGACCCGCTTGTCGCGCCAGCGATCAAGGTCTTGCTGGATGTTTAGGCGGCTTTCGGTGAGGAAGACCCGCTCATCTTCCCCAAGGCGCACGTAGGTAGCCCGAAAGTCGCTGCTGGGGTTGCCGACATAGATCGGGTCGGGCAGGTTGGTACCGTCGAGCGATACCAGTACCGCACTGCTATCATCGACGCCGTAAGTGGCGTGGCGGTCGGCGTTGAACGTGACGACTGAGGTAAGCGCCACACCGTCGAGGTCGCGCAAAAACTGGGTGACGGCGAACGAGTCAGCGGGGTGTGTTATAGGGGCAGTCATCTGCCAAGTTGTGCCATCGCGTTCGAGGCGGATGGCTGCATCGATGCTCGGCCCCTCCAGCGTGATGGCGCTGATGGACTCGGTTTCAAGAGCAAGTTCTGGCACGTCGACGGTGGAGAAGTCGCCATCAAACACACCCGCAAAGTAGGCGATACCGAGTAGGATGGCGACACCACCAAGCAGCAAGGGAAGACGATTGGTTCGCATAGTGCAGAAACGCAGTTCTGGTTAGACGTGAGCGGGCTCAGGCTTGAACAGGTTCAGGTTGTGATGCTGGCTTGGGCTGCATCAGCGACTGGAGCATGGTCTGCCGCTTCCGCCGGGCCCGCCAGTTCAGCAAACCAAACACAATGACAAGCAGGGGTGGGCCAAGCATGTTGCTGTACTTGAGCCACGGCCGCAGACCGTCCGGCACTTCGGCGAGGGCGCGTGGCTCGATGCTCTTGCTTCGGATGCCCAGCAGCGCCTCGTCTTGCACCAGCCAGTCTACCATGTTAAGGCCGAGTTCGAGATTGCCCGGCACCGGACCCCCTAGCAGCGATTCGTTCAGGAGGTCGCCGTCCCCCACAAGGACAAGCCGCGTCGACTGGCT
>CAYYHN010000188.1:0-7608 GCA_964471245.1 uncultured Rhodothermaceae bacterium
CGGTTCTGCATCCCACGAATCATCCATCGAATAAGCGTACCATCGGCCATCGCGACGAGGGGTCGCCCATCGACGTGAGCATCACCGGCGGTGCGGAATAGATCTGCCAGTTCTAGCTCATCCCGAAGCGCAGAAACGACTTCTGCAGATGGTTCTGCCACGAGTTCGTCAAACAGGGCTGCCATCTCTTGCTGCCGGTACCGAAAGACGGGCTGCGCGTGCATCAGCGGTGGCTCCAACGTGCCGTACTGAAAGGCGATGCGGCTAATGTTGAGCACATAGCATGACGGCTCCACATGCCGATCCGGAAAGATCTGTGAGCCATCGGTTGCTACGACGGTCACTGGAGTCGGACGAGATGGCGCGGTCAACTGACTGCCCGGCGGCTCCAACAAGCCTGCCACCAGACCAATTTCGGCATCTTGGACCTGCTCGTGGAGTTCTTCCCACTGGTCTTGCGCTTCCTGTAAACAGGCCAACGCACGTGCCAACCGATCCGCACGCCGCATCTGCTCTTCAGCCTGATATGTGCTGAAGTCAGGTAGCTGTTTCCGTAAGTGATGCCAATCAAGCATGGTGCATCAAATGTGTTCAACGGTGTACATACGAAGTGCCATGATCAGTGCGTTTGTTCTTGAGGTCAATCTGCGCTGGAAACGAAGGCAAGATCGTGCATCATGCCACGAAGAAATGACGAAACACACGGAAGTTCAGTTTATGGTTTCGCTTGAGCCCGTTCACCCCATAATTTAGCCACGCCTCTTCAACCAGATGAGGTCCGGGTATACACGATTTTTCGCTACCACTTTTGGGTACAATCTAGGGCATGGCTGGCATCTATCTGCATATTCCATTCTGCACGCAGCGGTGTGTGTACTGCGATTTTTATTTCGTGACCACGCAGCAATCGCATGCGTCCTTCGTGGATACGCTATGCAAAGAGATCAGCTACTACGCCCCGGATTACGCTGAGCGGGAGCCGATCAAAACCATCTACTTTGGCGGTGGCACACCTTCGCTGCTGCATCTGGATGATGTCAACAAAATCCTCCAAACGGTTCACGATCACTACAACACGGAAAGCGTCGAAGAAATCACGTTCGAGATCAATCCGGAGGATACCGACCTTAGCTACCTACGTGGCTTGCGCGCGCTTGGCGTAGATCGATTGAGCATTGGGATCCAATCCTTTTATGCCCGAGACCTCAAATTTATGAACCGCAGCCACGGTCCTGCCGAGGCAGAGGCCATCGTGCCCTTGGTACGCCAAGCTGGCTTCGAACGGTTTTCTGCCGACCTCATTTTTGGCGTCCCGGATCAACCACGAGAATACTGGGCTGCCAATCTGGAAAAAGCGGTGGGGCTCAAGATTCCTCACCTCTCTACGTACGGACTAACCATCGAAGAGAAGACGCCGCTGTTCAACCAAGTGGAGCGTGGCGTCGTCACACCAGCGAGCGATGAGTCGATGACGGAATTCTATCAGTTCACCATCGAATACCTGCAAAGCAAAGGGTACGATCACTATGAAGTGTCCAGCTTTGCGTTGCCCGGTGGCCGTGCGATTCACAATTACAACTACTGGAACCACAGCAACTACCTTGGCTTCGGCCCTTCGGCGCACTCTTTTTGGTGGAAAGGCCTTCCCGCCTACCGCTGGCAAAACATCCGTAACCTCAAACGCTACGAAGCTCTCGTACGCGGCCGGCAATTCCCCTTGGAAAGTCGTGAAGCCATGCGCCTCGAAGGCCTAGCCGATGAGTACATTATGTTGGGCTTACGCAAACGCGAAGGGCTCGACCTGACCCACCTCGAAGATCATTACGGCGTCGACCTCCTTAGCGACAAGCTCGATGAGTTAGCCATGCTTGAGGAACGCCGCCTGATCGAACCGATACGCAACCAGCGCGTTCGGCTGACCAACGAGGGGTTCTTCGTCATTAACACCGTAACCCAGCATCTCATGCTCGATGATTAAGCTCCGACGCCTGCTCTTGCTGGCACTCCTCCCGCTTGCCGCAGTTCTTGCCGCGTGCGAAACGCAGCCAGACAATGTCATTCAAACGGATATTCCTTTCCGTGCGGATGGCTACCTCGACTTCATTCGCGCAGACAGCTCGACGTGGCGAATTGCCATCGAGATTGCGGAGACCGACTCGGCGCAAGCGCGAGGCCTGATGGATCGCCGCTCCCTTCCTGTGCGCGGCGGCATGTTGTTTGTCGAAGAAGCGTCCGAGATGAAGCAGTTTTGGATGAAGAGCACACCCTTGCCGCTCGACATCCTGTTCATCGCTGACGACATGTCCATCATCAACATTGTAAAACGCACGGTCCCTTACTCCGAGGAATTCATTAACTCCACTGCGCCTGCGCAATTTGTCCTCGAAGTACGTGCTGGTGCGACAGACCAATGGAATATCCAACCCGGCGATCGTGTGCGCTGGGTTCGTACAGAATCGTGATTAACCTTCGGCAAGCCATGCTACGCACCGTATTCTTTCTTTGCCTGATTGCTGGGCTCCTGCTCGTTGGGTGTGCCCCAGAGACCTCCACACCGCCACCTCCGCAAGACGAACCTGCTACGTCGACACCTGCCATTCCTTTCGTGAAGGAAGGCGAACTCACTTTTGAGCGGGACGGCGAACCGATTTTGCAAATCGACATTGAGATTGCAGACACGGACTCCACACGCGAACGTGGTATGATGGAGCGTGAGGACATCCCTGCCCTGAGCGGCATGCTGTTTATCTTCGATTTTGAAGCACCCCAGCAGTTTTGGATGTCGAATACGCCGCTCTCACTCGACTTGATTTACGTAAATGCCGAATCGACTGTTGTGTCCATGACGAAGTATGCCACACCCTTCTCCCCCGACCCAATCCGGTCCATTGGTCCGGCCCAATTCGTGGTGGAGTTGAAAGCAGGTATGGCGGACACGCACGGTATCCTTGAAGGCGACAGAATCCGCTGGACTGAGCTTGCCGATTGAATGGGCACCAAGCCCTGCAAAACGACAAAAGGGTCGTCCCAGATGCAGGACGACCCTTTTGTTGGCTATTTGGCTAGTGCTAGTCGATGCGTTTGAGATACACGTTTTCCTTGGCTTCTAAGCGATTGCCACTTTTATCGTACGCGCGAATCACGTCGCCATCCCACATCCAAACACCATCGGAATCAAAGTGGTCGGATTCGCCAATCATGAGTTGGCCGCGATCATTGATTTCCCACGATGAGTATTCGACGTCGTCTTCACCAAACGCATTCACGAGGACTTTCACTTCCTGATCGTCACGAAATTCGAAATGGATATCGATCTCATCCATGATGCCGTCCGCGAAGTTTAAAGCTATGCGTTCAAGGGCCGATTCGCTTTCCTCTCGATCAACTTCTAAATCGATCACCAATTTCCATGTGCCGGTTAGGTCCTTTGCCTTTACGCGGGATTGGGCTAACGCCGGAGGAGCTGCAACAAACAGTACGAGCAAGAGCGAGCAGAGTACGCGTTTCATCTATTTATGCGGTTGATTTTGTAGCTGTGATTTCCTCGAAATGACCGCACTACATACTTTTGTTGGATGTGGTTTGTTACAAGCCGTACATCGAAAGTGCTAATATTTTATCATGCGAACCATGCATCGTAACCTTGTTGCATGTAACCCGTAGTGGGTGAGACAGGGTGTTGTCTTGGCAGGGGTTGTGAGCTGTGGTGGGTCTCACCAACTCCTAAGCTACCGGCCAGCGTGGATGTGTGGCACAGCAAGTTCAAGAGGGAGGGCACCCTTGCCTCCGCAGCGATTGCTCGCGGAGGCTTTTCTTTTTTTGCGCCTGTGGTAGGCAAACCACGTACGTACAAACCGTCGCTATTTTTCAGCCAAAGGAGCACGTCCCCACCCAGGCCAGATACGCCCAAGCCCCAAAAGTGTGCGTGTCGCAATCCATCCCATCGTCACGTACCAAAGTACAGTCAGCCCATTGGGCGCCCCTGTCTCGACAAACACCACCAAGCCGAGGATACCAACGCCCGTTGCCACAACCATCGCATTCCGCAAGTAGCGAAAATCCCCCGTTCCCCAGTGGATGCCGTCCGTGCCAAATGAAAGTGCGTTGAGTGGCTGAGCAATCGCGGAAGCAAACCATGCAGGGCCAAAGATTGCTGCAGCCGATGCGGGCACAAGCCACTGCGCTACAAGATCCGTCCCTATCAACATAAATGCAGCGAGGACGACTCCTGTGCCGAGGCTCCACGTGCATACCACGCGTGCGACATGACGGGCGACGTTTAGATTGCGAGCGCCCACGTAGAAACCAATAAGGCTTTGCCCTGTGATTGCGAACGCGTCGAGAAACAAGGCCGAGAAGGTCCAAACTTGGCGAATGGCCTGATGTGCTGCGCCCGCCTCTGCGCCCATGCGTGTGGCAAGTCGGGTTGTCAGTAGTAAGAAAAGCGTTAAGGAGCCGGTACGTATGAAGAGATCCCCACCAATCTTAAGCAGACGCGGCAAGTCGCCGGTTTCTAGCCCCGAGGTTGTGGTGAGGCGTCTTCGGAGCACCACCAATAAGACACCAGCGCCGACCCACTGGCTCAGCACCGAGGCCCACGCGGCTCCAGCAATTCCAAGGGCTGGCAACGGACCACCGCCGAAGATAAACCAAGGGTCGAGGACAATGTTGAGGGCGTTGACCAAGACCGCAATCCAAAGCGGCGTGCGCATGTCTTGCACTCCACGCAGCGTCCCAAAAGCAGCGATTGTGACCAGAATCGCTGGCGCACCAAACCAGCGGATCTGCATGTACGTGACCGCATGTGATTCGATCTCGCCACTCGCTCCGAGTGCTTGGGCAATGAGCGTAGTGAGGGGCCAAGCACAAACAATAATCGCGAGTCCGATACCTGCTGCAAGCGTCACAGCCAACCGATTGAGTTGCGCAACTCGGGCCTCGATGCCATCGCCGTGCGCCTGTGCGACTTCGGTTTGCGTACCAATACCCAAAAAGTTGAAAACCCAAAACAGGCTGGATAGCGCCATCGTTCCCACACCCAAGGCCGCCAACTCCGGAGCACCGAGTTGCGCAACAAACGCCGTGTCAACCAACCCCGTGAGCGGCTCTGCAATTAAGGAGAAGAGTACAGGGATGGAAAGCCGCACCATCGTGGCATGCGGCGCGCGCTCGAAGGCATGGGTTTGGGTCATGCGGCTGCGTTCATTTCCGCCAACGTTGCCTGTACCCGTTCATGCAACCACGGGACGGTTGCTTCGTGTTCAGGCTTCATCAATACGCTCCGCAGGATGCGCGCTTGCGGCTGATCGGCATGCACGGAAGGGAACGCGTGACGTACCTGCTGGGCAGATGCACGCAGGACACTCAAGAATACGGGATCCTCATCGTCCATCAAGCGCTCAAACATTTCCTGGCTTTGGCGATCGATCACTGACATGACTCCATCTTTATTCGGGAAAAACGTCACGATGTCTAACTCGGGCGTGACGAGCGGCGTAAAGACGGGATCGGCATTAAGCAATGCATACCATCGCTTTGCAGCACGAAGACATGCGGCGAGGATGGGACCCAAACCTTGATCCTCGGCCAGTGGCATGAGTTGCAAGGTGAACCACAGCGCAGCGGCTGCGGCACCAGGGCGCGAACATTCAAGGCTAATTTCGCCAAGATGCAGTTCGTCGGATGTGAAGTAGGTATACGGCGAGTCATGACTGTAATGCCGCCCTACGACTGGATCCCGAAACAGGATGGCCCCGCACCCATAGGGTTGCAAACCATGCTTATGCGGATCGATCGCAATGGAATCGATCTCGCTCGTCGCGCGATAATGCCTGCGTACGTCATCGCTGAGCAGGTCGGCTGATGCATCGGCAAGCACGCGAAAGAAGCCACCATATGCTGCATCGACGCGGATGCGACCTCCCTGCGCTCGGCATAGTGGTACGATTTCGGCGAGAGGATCGACGGCACCGAGGCTGGTGGAGCCGAGTGTTACAATGACGGTCCCAATCGTACCTTTTTCTAGCGCCTCGGCCAGCGCATCGACGTCCATCCGACCTGCTGGCGTGGTGGGTATTTTTTGGACGGGCAACCCGAGGAGATGCCCCATGCGCCCGTGTGTGTAGTGCGCATCGCTGCTTACCGCCACGCCTTTCTGCGGATGCTCTTCGCGCGCCACGAACAAAGCTTCGAGGTTGGCAATGGTCCCGCCTCCCGTCAAATGGCCCAATGTTTGGCTCGGAAAACCAAACATAGAAGCTAGCATCTGCACCACGTCTTTTTCCATGGCAGCCGTAGGTGGGCCGCCGTCCAATGCGTGGTTGTTGGGGTTTATCCGCATAGCTGCCGCATACCCCAACATGGCTGCGCGATGCGGCGGTTTCAGCATCTGGCCTGCATAGCGCGGATGAAAGAACGGGTAGTTACCGCGCAGTGCCTTGGTAAACGAGGCGAGTGTTTGGCTTACAATATGCTCGTCCAATAGCAGCGTAGGATGAGACACGTAGCTGCCGAAGCTTGCTTCCCAATCGGCGAGGGCAGATTGAGCTTCGAGCAGCAGGTCACTAAACGCACGTTCAGTCATACGTCCAATCAGAGGTGGATCAAGTTTTAATCGGTGGGTTAGCTAGCCAGCAGTGCTTCTACGCGCTCGAACAACTCGTCGCGGAGTATTTCGCCTTCCCAAAAGTCTACGAGGCTTCCATCACCGTCGTAAATGAATGTCGCAGGGAGTGCACCGCTCCATTTGGGGCTAAAGGCGTTTACAAACTCATTATCGCGGCTCGTTTTGAAGAAGGAGGTCTGCTCCCACCCTTGCTCTTCAAGAAAAGCTTCAACAGCCGGTTTCTGCTCTTCGAAGTCAGTCGAAACAAACACCACGTCCACCCCTTGGTCTTCAAAGTGTGCATCCACTTCTATGAAATAAGGAAATTCTTTGACACACGGCGCACACCATGTCGCCCACCTATTTACGATGGTATACGAGGCTCCGCTCGTCTGAATTGCGGCTTGGATTTCATCGTGGGAGGCATCGGTTAAGGCCGTGTACGCTACAACGTCTTGCGCATCGGCTGATTGATCTTCAGCCGCAGGCGCATCTTGTTGCGCTTGACACCCCATCATTCCGACGGCAAGAACTACCGTAAGCAAAAAGCGAATAGCCATTGGTTTAATCTCTATATGGCGGGTACGTTATCGAGAACACAAACGATTACTCAGGCCGTGCAGGTCCCAGTTGGCGATACACTGGATAATAAGATGCGTTGTCCAAGTCAGCTTCGAATTGGTTCCAGTTGGTATAGCCATCATCAGAGCGCGGCTCCAGTTGGATAAAGATGACACGCGCCAATGGCTGCTCCATCGGAACACGCATCCATTCGATATCGGCATCGAGCGAAGCCGCTTCCCACTCTCCTTCGAGCGTCCGTGCCTGATGCCCTTGGTACAGCCGCTCAGCGACCTGGGTCGAGTCGATCCGAAACCGCTCGACGCCTACATCCAGCGTTGACGAGTGCGGTTCCAGTTTCACGCCGTGGGCACGCAGGTTGGCAATGAGGTTCGCCTCGCTTGCTGGGATGAAATATGCCTGTGGGACATGGTTCGTCTCCG
>CAYYHN010000189.1:0-7574 GCA_964471245.1 uncultured Rhodothermaceae bacterium
CGCGTTAAATGTACATTCACGTAGGATACAGCATAAGGCTGAAAAGGCAATTTTACAGACACCCTGCAACGATCACAAAATCGGGACGTAGCTTGATTTACTTTGCACCATAAAGTACCTTGTTGGTATGCGAACCAAAGACCGAGCACCACGACACTTGGGTGAACCTGTTACCCGCCCCGATGGCGACATCGCGACCGACCATCTGCGCTACATTCGGGATATGATGGCCCGCTCGGAGGCGTTCACCGCCGTGCCCGGCTGGGGCGGCGTGCTGATGGGCGTGACGGCGTTGGGCGCTGCCGCGTGGGCAGCCACACAGCCGACCGATTGGGGCTGGCTGATGGTTTGGTTAGGCGAGGCCGTCCTCGCAGGTACCATTGGCGTGACGACGTTGGTCCGTAAGGCACAGACAAGTGGACTGGGTCTGCATTCGGGGCCGGGGCGCAAGTATCTCTTGGGCTTGCTTCCTGCGATGGTGGCGGGTGCGCTGCTGACATTCGCTGCATGGAATGCCGGGGCGGTTGATCTGCTTCCCGCTGTCTGGCTCCTCCTCTATGGGGTGGCGCTGGTGACGAGCGGCATGTTCTCGGTTCGCGTGATCCCTGTGATGGGCACGGCCTTCATGGTTCTTGGTGCGTTGGCACTCGTGGTGCCCGAGGCGTGGTCCGACGCCTTGCTTGCACTTGGGTTTGGCGGTTTGCACATCGGTTTTGGTTGGGTTATTGCGAAGCGGTATGGAGGGTAGACAATGAAAAAGACAACCAAAAAACGACCGACGAAGCCGCTCCCGGTCATTCCGTCGAAGTTCGACAAGCTGATCCACGAGCGGGTCCGGCTGGGTATTGTCAGCGCGCTGGCGGCCAGCGAGGTGCTGACGTTTAACGACCTCAAGGCCTTGCTCGGTACGACCGACGGCAACCTGAGCGTGCATGCGCGCAAGCTCGAAGACGCAGGCTACATCTCGTGCACCAAAGGCTTCGACAACCGGATGCCCCGCACTGAATACCGCCTGACAACCAAAGGCCGCACCGCCTTAGAAGCCTACCTCGATCAAATGGAACGCATCATCCAGATGACACGGTCGTGATGGCACATACGCATCCATTTTATCCAAGACTGCGCGTTGGTAAGGCCATAAAGTGGTGTAGGCAACCACATGCCAGCCTTTCCTCCTCTCCACTCGTCTAGCCTATGCATGTTGAATACAGCTTCAGTCTATGTACGTTTATTTACTTTGCATCATAAAGTACTTTCAGATTAAGGAGGTGGTACGTCATGGTTTTTCCTTCGCTAAATCAACTGCATCCCGGTTCACTCACCCTCGACCGCGACACGCACAAAGGGCTTGAACTGATGGGTGGTTCGGCCTTGCTTGGGCTTATGGGCGAGGCCTTGTTTTGGGCAGCACCTTGGGGGCTCAACATCGTCCTTTGGGGCATGGCGTTGGTCGGGCTTACTTTCGGATTGTCCGTGCGCTGGCGCGTGCCGTTTGCCACGACAGAACGGTGGTTGCTGCTTTCATGTGCGTTGCTGCTGCTGAGCTACGCTGGGCGTGGGGACGCTACGCTGCGGCTGCTAACAACCTTAGCGCTCTTCGGAATGGTGGTCCTGATGCTGCATCGCAGCCAGCCTTCCATGCGACGCTGGCCACAACCGTTTAGCTGGCTACGGACGTTGCTGCGTGCCTACTTCGGCTTGCCAACGTTTTTGCTGCGGCGTATGGCGTGGGCGCAACTGCTCGGTCCTGAACAACGTGCGTTGCTAGTGCACGTCCTTCGCGGCGTCCTGTTAGCTTTACCCATCCTCTTCCTGTTTGGTGGTCTTCTTGCGATGGGTGACCCCGCGTTTGCAGCGTTGTTTACAGTTCCAGAAACGTTCGACCTTGGAACGGCATTCACCCAACTCGCAATGATGGTGCTGTTGGCATGGGTAGCTGGTGGGTTTCTGCACGGCATCCTTGTGGCACCATTGCCGCAACCTGATGTAGCCGACGAGAAAGAACCAACAGCAGAGGCTACCGAAGCAAAAATCGTTTGGTGGGGCACGACGGAGGTGTTGGTCGTCCTTGGCCTCGTCAACGCGCTGTTCGCGACGTTCGTCGTCGTGCAACTCCCCTACTTGTTTGGTGGTGCAACGTATCTGTCTGGCACGCCGGACCTGTCGGCAGCGACCTATGCCCGGCGTGGTTTCTTCGAGCTAGCAACGGTGGTCGCCTTGGCCGTGCCCGTGCTGTTATTCCTCCACAATCGACTTCAACGGCTCGACACGTATTGGATGGGCGTCTTTCGCCGTCTAGCGGGCGTTCAGGTTGTCCTACTCTGGCTGATGCTTGGCTCCGCGGCCCACCGCATGTGGCTCTATCAATCGCTCTACGGGTTAACCACGTTGCGCCTCTACATTAGCGTCTGCATCGTCTGGATGGCGTTGGTGCTAGGCTGGTTCGTGCTTACCGTGCTGCGTGGCCAAGCGACACGGTTTGCGCGGGGCGCGATGGGTCTCGCGCTTGCCTGCCTTATCAGCCTGCACATCCTCAACCCCGAAGCTCTCGTGGTGCGCACTAACATTGACCGCGCCGCCGCCGGATATACGTTCGATGCCAGCTACACCTATTACCTCAGCGCTGATGCTGTGCCAGCTCTCGTGGATGGTCTTGGCCACCTCTCTGCCTGCGACCAGAGCATCATAGCCCAACGCATGTGGAAACGTTGGGGACCAGAAACGGCCAACCGCGATTGGCGAAGCTGGACGCTTAGTCGCGCCCGCGCCCAAAAAGTCGTACAGGCTCACCAACACAACATCGTTGCAGCAGCCGATCTGCCCTGCCATCGATGACGTGGCTTGGGGCAAGGAGCATGGAGTTTGATGGCAACGTACCCCATGCCACAGAACCCAATGGCCAACGGCTGCTAAATTATCTGTCCCGGCTGGTATTCGTTGACGGGTCCGCGGTAGCCGAAAAGGAATTGGAGCACGCGTACCAGTGTCGCCGATTGCTTCTGGACGTACCACTGGTCAGCGGCGCGGCGGACAGCAAGGCCGTAGGTCGGGTACGGGTGGATGGTGTCGGCGATGTTGCGGAGGGTGACGCCGTTTTTCATGGCGAGAGCGTATTCGCTGATCATCTCGCCCGCGCTCGCCCCAAGGATGTCGACGCCGTAGATCTTGCCGTTGCTGCGCTTGGCGTGGACCTTGATCCATCCTGTCGCCTCGCTGTCTGTTAGCGCGCGGTCGACTTTGGTGAACGGGAAGCGGTAGGTTGTGTAGGCGATGCCTTGTGCATTGAGTTCGGCCTCCGTCATTCCTGTGTGGGCGATCTCGGGATCGGTGAACGTCACCCATGGCACGTGCTTCGTGTCGATCTTCATCGGCACCTTCAGCAGCGCGTTCGTCACGGCAACCTTCGCCATATGCTCGCTCATGTGCGTGAACTGGTAGCGCCCAGTCACGTCGCCGACGGCGTAGATGTGCCGCACGTTGGTGCGCGAACGATCGTTCACGGTGATGCCTTGCTTCGTGTAGGCGATGCCCGCTGCGTCGGGGTTAAGGGCGGCTACGTTGGCGCGGCGGCCCGTCGCCATCAGCACGGCGTCGGTTTCGATGGTGTGGCGCTGGCCGTCTTGCTCGACGGTGATCTGGATGCTGCCGTCGTCGCCTTGCGCGAGGGCCTTCACGCCTGCGCCGAGCACGTAGCGCACACCTTCGGACACAAGTGCTTCTTTGAGGAGGCTCGCCAACTCGGCGTCGTCCTTACTGAGGATGCGGTCGAGCATGTCGATGACGATCACCTCGGAGCCAAACCGCGTGAACGCCTGTGCCATCTCCGTCCCAATCGGCCCGCCGCCGACAATAGCCAGACGCTTCGGCTGCTCTTTGAGTTCAAACAGCGACTCGTTCGTCAGGTACGGCACCGTGTCGATGCCCGGAATCGGTGGCACAAAGGCACTGGCCCCAGCGGCAATCACAAAGTAGCGGCTCGTGACACGGCGCGTGCCGTTGTCGCTTGCGATGTCGATGGTGTGTGGATCCACAAACGACGCGCTACCAAAGACGACATCGACGCCCATGTTCTCATAGATCTTCGGGTCGTCAGCGTCATCGTAGATCTCCTGCCGGATGTGTCGCATATGAGCCATCACCTTTGGGAAATCGATGGCGACCGGCTGGTCGGTGAGGCCATAGTGGCTGGCTTGGCGAATCTGTTGGGCGACCTTGGCGCTCTTGAGGATGGCCTTGCTGGGTACGCAGCCGTACCACGTGCAGTCGCCGCCAAGGTGCGCCCGCTCAATCATCATCGTCTTCGCGCCAAACGACGCGCCCATTCCGGAGGCCGTCAGCCCCGCTGCCCCACCGCCGATGACGATGAGGTCGTATTCATGCTTAGGCATAGCTCGCTACGCTCGCTGGTATTTGGTTTTTCGTTCTTGGTACTTCGGATGCTCTAGGGCCGGTGCCTAACACTCGCTCGCTCAAGCTTCTTTTCGGGTTAGGAAAGGCCCATTCCATCATTCATGTCCGCAGGACATCCCCATCCACAACGTCCCCGCCCGCGAGCACAGCGAACCCCCATCCATAAAGCATCTCCCTTTCACTCACTTCCACTCCCCCTCGCTTCTCCCTCACGCCGAAACAGCCTTCGTATCTGCCGCCTGCGCCCGGACTTTCTTCACGGTCGAGTACGCTCCGTAGGCGATCATTGCGGCGATGAAGCCATAGACCCACAACGGAATATTCTGGCCTACAATGACGAGGTAGAGGTACGCCGAGACGAAGAAGAACGATGCCGAAAGTACGGGCAACACGACCGGCTTGCCTTTGCGCAGATTCCGGACGAGCCACGCGATGGAAAGCGTGAAAAACGGGATTGCGCCGACGTAGATCGCGCCGAAAATGATAGGGTCCACGCCGTATTGTGCACCAAGGCCGAAGAACCAGTCCTGAAGGGCTTGCCAGTCCATGATCGTTGGGGATTCGTTTGATAGATTGCGCCCCTGTGACGCAAGCATGGTGCCGTACGTTACGCCTCGTGGAGTGGTGAGGCATTAACAAACACAAATGGAGGACAAAAGTATGGCTAAACACATAGATTTTTGCCGATGCTTCGCCTAAGTTTGCAGCGTATCGATCCTGTTCAACCTTACCCAAATACCTTATGCAGCGTTTATCCTCATTTGGCCTCTTAGCCCTTCTTCTCGTGCTGAGTGGATGCTACCATGTCCGCGTTGAAACGGGCTTGACGCCCGGTGATGAAGTCTACGAAATTCAGTGGGCCCATAGCTTCATTGGCGGCCTCGTCCCACCCAAAGTCGTCGAGGCTCAGAACGAGTGCAGCTCGGGTGTTGCGATCGTCGAGTCGGAATTAAGCTTCCTCAACATGGTCGCAGCAGCTGTCACGGGCGGCATTTACTCGCCGATGCACATTAAGGTGACGTGTGCATCCGGTAGCAATGCTGCACTCATGCAAGAAGACGGTGCGACGCGCGTGTCCGTTGCCCGCGACGCTGATCCTGACACTGTTCGCCAAGCCTTCCAAGCAGCCAGCGAGCAAGCCGCTACCACACAGCAAAAAGTGCAGGTGCACTTCGAGTAGAATAAGCGGTTTTGATATCAAAAAGGCTCCTATGCGTTTGATGCACAGGAGCCTTTTTGTTTGGGTGAGCGATCGCGGGTGAAAAGTGTTTGCCGCGTCAGCGCTTGTCAGCGGTCGTCACGGTGAGGGTGGCGTTTTCGCAGAAGTTGTGCTTCGTGATGTATTGATCGCGGTTCGTGTCGACGAGGCGGATATCGTAGGTACAGTGCCCACCATAGGCAGCCGTGCTTACGCTGAACGAGCCGTTGGGATTAAGCAGTGTCTCTTCGCCGAGGAGTTCATCCCCCCAGCTATCGGAGTCATCACGGGAGACATTGAGAACCGCGATGGTTTGGCCGGTTTGGTTGACAACCGTGACCGTAGCGGGCAGCGGCGTGGGTTGTGGCTCGGGATCGTCTTCGCGCTGGAGGTTGGCAAGTGTCAATTCGAGCACTGGAACGTTGCAGAAGTTGTGGCCGGCCACGATGTACACGTCCCCATCGGTGTCTTGGGCGCGGATATCATAGCCGCATTCATTGTTGTTGGTGCTCAGATCTACGACATACGTACCATTGTTGGCGAGGGTCGTCGTCAGCACATTTTCGCCCCAACTTGTGGCACTGCCTGGCGAGACGTTCAGGAGTTGCAACGTGTAACCCGTCTTGTTCATCACTTGGGGTGTTGCATTGGGGTCCGGCAAGAGGTTCAACGCAAAATCCATGAAGGCAAGGAACGACATGAAGTCGGCTCCAGTGAAAACATCTTGGAACGTGAACTGCGTCTTGAACATGAGGTCGTCGTCGCTGTCCACGTAGAACGTGCCAAAATTGTAGCGCGTGTTGAGATCGTTGGCGCGTTCGATTTTGCCGTCTCGCGTGTCATCGCCTTGGTCGTAAACATAGTGGATGACGATGCGGTCGAGGAAGTCCGAGTCGTCGAACGTGCTGGGCTGCATGAAAAAGCCACGCGTTTGGTCGTAGAAGAAAACGATCGTCTTTTCGTTGCGCTGGCGCACTTCAATTTGGTCGATACCTTGCAGGAGTTCTTCCATCAGGCGTGCAGCTTCGACGTCGTCGTTGCCAGCATAGCTGAATAGACCCTGCGCCTGCATGGGCATGGCAAAGAGGCCAGCCAGCAGGCAAAGCATCAGCATGCGGAGTGAAGTAGAAGTAGACATAAATCAGGAGATGGATTCGTGTAAAGAGTTATGGCGAAGTTGCGACGCTCCGCTATCGGGTTTGCTGGATGAGGCGTTCGATGATGGCACGTTGCTCCGCATCGTAGATGAAGCCTGCGGATTGGATGGCTGACAGGCTTTGGCCAAACGCAGCATTAAGGTTGATGGCCTCACGGTAGTAGGTTTGGGCAAGGTTGTCGTTGTTCAATTTGGCATACACAATAGCAAGCCCCACCGTCGCATCGACCGACGTGCGATCGATGGAGACGGCGCTGCGGAAATCTGTTAGGGCCTTGTCAAGTTGGTTTGCGCCGAGGTGCAAGTAGCCTCGGTTGCCCAAATAGCCCGCATTTTGGCCGACGTTGGCAATCAGGTAATCGTAGTCGGCGATGCCAGCGCTGTAGTTGCCCGTCAATTGATACGCAACGCCACGCAACTCACGGGCCAAGTTGAGGCTCGGGTCTTGATCGAGGGCTTGCGTGAAGAGGCCGATGGCTTCTTGGTAGCGCCCTGCGTTGAACGCTTGCTGCCCTACCGAGGCCAAGTCAGCTGGGGTTGCAGGGGTTGCTTCAGCGACCGTGATGGTACGCGTGTTGGCAAACGAGCCGCCGCAGTTTTCTGCCGAGACGCGTACGGTGTAGCTACCCGCCGAGGCGAAGGCATACTGCGGCCGCGCTTCGCTGGAGCTTCCACCATCTCCAAAGTCCCAAGCCCACGTGATCGGTGCGTCGCCGCTTGCGTTGGGCGCGCTGATGCGAATGCTTTGGCCCGGCTCGGGCGTCGGGTCGCTGAAGTCGATGCGGCCAATGTCGACGGCGGTACAGGCTT
>CAYYHN010000190.1:0-7571 GCA_964471245.1 uncultured Rhodothermaceae bacterium
AGCGCAAGCCCGAGCGTTTGCCCTACCAGCAAGAGGCTCAGCGCATTCACGCTAGGATTCGTCCAGAGGCTCCAGCTGAGAAAGCCAATGCTAGCTAAACTGAGCACTAGGAGGACGGTAGTGAGTGTATGGCGGCACCACGTAGCAAAAAGAACCTCAGCGGATGGGGTGACCAAGGCTAAGGTAGGGGCTGGCGAGGCGGCTTCCTGCCGCGGCAATTCCGTAGATAACATACGACTAAAAGGCCTATCTGACGTAATGCACCAAAGACAGGCAGAGACTGGGCCAAACTCTGCTAGCGCACGAAAAAGCCGATTTTAGTCTCACTGATGTAGAAAAGAATGCCAAGGTGGTAGATGTTACCGCCAGTTCCTCCACAAAATATATTTTAAAGTTTTAGGAAGTAAGTCCGATAAAACACACTTGTAGAGCATGCCATAGCACGCGGGTAGTTCGTGCATCACCTCAGATGCTAGCGACAGCTTGCTCGGCTATACATCGTAATGCCACACATAGTCCCATGTTGAATCGGCACAAGATTACTTACTGGTTTGTCCTGTTGGCGGTGGTCAGCAGCACAGTGGCGTATGCCCAGCAGGTTCCGTCGCTGAATCCAGCACACGCTGTAACCCAGTATCCCTTGGAGCATTGGGAACTAGAAGATGGTTTGCCGCAGAATACCATAAACGATGTTGTACAGACTCGGGATGGCTATCTCTGGATCGCGACCCAAGTTGGCTTAGCCCGGTTTGATGGGCTTCACTTCGAAACATTTGATGCGCACGAAGAGGCAAAAGCAACGGTTTCCGTCCTTCATGAGACCAAGGATGGTGCCCTGTGGGCGGGCACGCGCAACGGCGGGTTGATCCGCTACAAAGATGGTGTGTTCGACGTATTCAGTGAAGCCGATGGACTGGCCTATCCCGAAATCCGCGCACTGATGGAAGACCATGTCGGTAACCTGTGGATTGGGACGCTCGGTGGTGGTGTCAATGTCATGCGAGCGGATGGTACCTTTGCCAACTATACCACGGCGGATGGCCTCCCTAGTGACAACATTGCTGCGATTGCAGAGGATGGCACCGGAGCCATCTGGGTAGGCACCGTGCGCAGCGGCCTAGCACGTCTCGACGAAGGTACGGTTACAACATTTACCGAAGAAAATGGGCTCGCAAATAATGCCGTCAGCGTCTTGATGGCCGATACCGACGGCAGCATGTGGGTGGGTTCGCGTGGCGGGCTACAGCACTACGACAGTGATTCGTTTACGACCTATACCACGGAAGAGGGGCTCACGAATAACCACATTGGTGCGCTTCATCGTGATCGTAGTGGGTCACTTTGGATTGGCACACGCGGCGGTGGCTTGGTGCGTTACCAAGACGGCACCTTTACAGCACGTACCAAAGCGCACGACCTTGCCGACAACGATGTCATCTCATTATGGGAAGATCGCGAAGGCAGTCTGTGGATTGGTACTGGATCTTTGGGGCTACATCGAATCTGGAACGGGAAGTTCATCAACTACACGGTGAATGAAGGCCTCCCTGCTGCGCATGTGTATACCATCTATGAACACACCGATGGGGCGCAATGGTTTGGGACCGATGGCGGCGCCGTTCGTATGCACGCAGGTGAAACAGAAGTCTTTACTGCTGAGAACGGGTTGCCCAGCGATGATGTCTATGCCATCGAAGGGACGCCGGGCGGGAGTGTTTGGGTCGGTACGGCAGGTGGATTAGTGCAGTACGAAGATGGGAATCTGACGACCTACACCAGCGCCAATGGGTTGGGTGGTGATATGGTGTTCTCCTTGTATACAGACGACACCGGGCGGCTTTGGATCGCGACGGATGTTGGTGTAACGTGGTACGACGGGGCAACGTTCGGTTACCTGACGCCCGAGGATGGCTTGGCAACACCTTACATTGCCTCGTTCCGCCAGCAAGGCGAGACGCTTTGGATTGGTACCTACAATGCGGGTATTCAAGCATGGCGTGACGGTGCGTTTGCCGAACATTACACGATGGACGAGGGGCTTACCGGTTCGTTCGTAATGGATATGCACGTCGACAGCGACGATCCTGAGGCACTTTGGCTGAGCGTTCGTGAAGGCGGCCTGCAACGGCTCCGCAACGGTGAATTGACGACCATCAATACCAAGAGTGGCCTGTACAGCAACACTGTGCAACGCATCTTGGAAGACACGGACGGCAATTTTTGGATGAGTTCCAATATTGGCCTCTTTCGCGTGCACAAAGATGACCTCAATGCCGTGGCCAATGGTGAGGCTGCGCATGTAGAAAGCTATGGCTACACCCATGCCGATGGCCTCATCAGCCGCGAGTTCAACGGAGGTACGCAGCCCGCTGGCTGGGTTTCCCTCGATGGGACGATGATGTTCCCTTCCACCAAAGGCGTGGTCACGTTCGACCCAACTGCTATTCCGATCAATACGCAAGCCCCGTTGATGGCGATGCAGATGATGTCGGTGCAGAACACGCCGGTAACCATCATTGAAGGGTTGCGTTTGCCACCGGGGCAGCGTCAGTTTGAATTTGACTATGTTGGTCTGAGTTTCATCGCACCCGATCAGGTCAAGTATCGGTACCGCCTTGAAGGGGAAGATGACGCTTGGGTCGAAGCCGGTCCGCGGCGGGCGGCGTTCTACAACACGCTCGCGCCAGGTGCCTACACATTCCACGTGCAAGCAGCCAATAGCGATGGCGTATGGAGTACGGAAACGGCCAGCGTATCCTTTTACCTGGAGCCGTTCTTCTACCAGACTCGCTGGTTCTGGATCTTGGTGATGCTGACTGTGCTTGCGATGGCCCTCACCGGGTATAAGCTCCGAGTACGCAGCCTGAAGGCACGGCAGCGCGAATTGGAGCAAACCGTAGCCGAGCGTACCCGCGACCTTCGCGAAGAGAAAGAACGTACCGAGCAAGCGTTAGTGGCTGAAGAAGCGGCACGCCGCGAGGCCGAACGGCAACGCCAAATCGTTGAAGAAGCTAAGGCAGTTATCGAAGAGCAGGCCGACCAACTGCGCGAGATGGATCGCATCAAGATGCGCTTCTTTAGCAACATCTCGCACGAGTTCCGCACGCCACTGACGCTCAATATTGGGCCGCTTGAAAACGCGCTTACAGGCGTTTATGGACCCGTCAGCGATGCCATGCGTGGGCAACTTCAAGTGATGCTGCGCAACGCGCGCCGCTTGCTGCGCCTCATCAACCAGTTGCTCGACCTTTCGAAGTTGGAATCGGGCCGGATGAGGCTGAATGCGCGCGAAGACAATATTGTAGACCTTGTTGAAGGCGTTGTCTTATCCTTTACAGCCTTTGCAGACAATGAGAACATCGGGTTGCATTTCAAGACGGATCAACCCTCCATTCCGCTCTACTTCGACCCGCGAAACCTCGAAAAAGTATTTTTCAACCTGCTCTCAAATGCCGTCAAGTTCACACCGAGCGGTGGCGAAATCTTTGTGGATGTAGCAGGGGCTGAGGTCGAGATAGAAGGTACGTGGCACGACGCCGTAGCTATCCAAGTGCGGGATACCGGCCAAGGCATTCCAACGGATCAATTGCCTTACATCTTCGATCGTTTCCGGCAGGTAGATGGCACGGTTTCGCGGGTGCAAGAAGGCACAGGTATTGGGCTGTCGCTTGTCAAAGAACTCGTGACCTTACATGGCGGCCAAATTCATGTGGAGAGCACACCCGGCGAAGGCACCACCTTTACGGTAACGCTTCTAACAGGAACTGATCACTTCGACCCCGACCAAATCATCAGCGCTGATCTTGTAGAAGAGGCGCCGTCCATGGGGGCGATGGTCGAGATGTCCGTGTTCAACGGCCATGACTTGGCTACCCAAGGAGTTCCTGCTATGCCAACGGTCCCTGTGGCCGAGCAGATGCCGAAGATCCTCATTGTGGATGACAACCCAGACATCCGGCAGTATGTGACGAGTTGCCTTCACCTCTTTGATCTCGTGACGGCTGTCGATGGTCAAGATGGCCTCGAAAAAGCCCGTGCTGAGTTGCCAGATCTAATCATCAGCGATGTGATGATGCCGCGCATGAATGGGTACGAATTCTGCCGTGCTGTTAAGAGTGACGATGCGCTGAACCATATCCCGGTCATCATGCTTACGTCGAAGGCGTCGACGGAAGCCCGTATTGAAGGGTTGGAGGCTGGAGCCGACGACTACTTGGCGAAGCCGTTTAACGCCCGTGAGCTACTGGCACGTGTCGGCAATCTGCTCGATATTCGTTCGCAACAGCGTGAGCTCAAAGAACTCAACGAAGAGCTTTCTGACACAAACCAAGCCCTCCGTGAAGCCAATGAGTTAAAGTCGCAATTGTTGGGCATTGCCTCGCACGACATGAAGAATCCCCTCATGGCGATCCGCGAGTTTGCACGCATCATCAAGAGTGAGATACCAGCCGACTCGCACCTCGTCGAACTCTTGGACCTCATCTATACGACGACGAACCAGATGCTCAACCTTGTGATGCGTCTGCTCGATTCGGCTGCGCTGGAGAGTGGAAAGATTGAACTGGACTTGACGCCAACGCACGTGAACGAACTGGCTGAAGAGGTGGTATACCGCAACAGCAAACGTGCAGAATTGAAGCAGCAGACGCTGAATGTAATTATCGAACCGGGTGTGAAGCTGGTCTCCGAGATTGACCGAGAGCACATCTACGATGCGATGGAAAACTTGGTGAGCAATGCCGTCAAGTATTCGCCGCATGACCGATCGATCTATGTGTCTGTGCGTCGCAAGGGCGACGAGGTTATCTTTGCTGTACAAGACAATGGTCCTGGTATCAGCGTCGAAGACCAAGCCAAGCTCTTTGGCAAGTTCCAGAAGCTCTCTGCACAGCCAACCGGTGGCGAGACATCAACCGGTTTGGGGCTCTCCATTGTAAAGCAGATCGTCGAATTGCATGGCGGCCGTGTCTGGGCCGATAGTGTGCTCGGCGAAGGGAGCACGTTCAGTATGGCTCTTCCGGCTATGCCTACGTTCCAAGGGTTCGGAGATCGCGCGCCGCAGCCGCCCACGAATACGCGTACGGGATCGCCGCAGGCTACGCATCTGCCTGGGCATCCTACTTCGTAGCTGAGTGCCGTACGAAAGAATCGCATGGACCGGTGGCATAGTTGCTCCGGTCCATTCGTTTTTTAGGGCGTAGTGACATTCAGGTTGTTGATAGGATTTGAGGTCATTTTTCAGCTAATCAAGGTGCTTTTGAAACGCGATGCCGCGCATCGTGTTAGGAACGCAACGTAGAGCTGATGGAAAAGGGGCCAAATCAGGCGATGCTATATGAACGTCACTATGCCAGAGGCATGATGCAGAAATTGATCCGCTCTTGAACAAATGGAGCAGCTTTTGCTTTAATGCACCGCAACGCTTCCTTTATCTGTTGCTACCTGCTCATCTTCCGCCCACGCTATGCCCATTGCTACCGTTTTTTGTCGTCCTCATCGTGTTTTCAGCGCACGCATCCTGCTCTGTTGCGTCTTCTTGGTGGCGGCTGGCACGTTGGCCGAGGCATGGGCGACCAGCAGTTTTTTCCGCACTGCTGAACGCATTGATGTCATCATTCGTCAGAGCCAGACCCGCAGCTCTGATTGGGGCATTTTTGTGCAGGATGCACTAACGGGACAACCACTCTACGCGCACAATGGCCTTGCTCAGCGTGTTCCAGCATCAACACAAAAACTGCTCACGGCCGCTGTAGCCCTCGATGTCCTCGGTCGTAACCATCGCTACGAGACGCGTCTCTATTTCAATGGCACCATTGATGGCAACCTAATGCGTGGCGACATTATTCTCGAAGGTTCCGGCGACCCGACGCTGGGCAGTCGCGAGATCGAGCGCGCCGACCCGTTCCGCATTTGGGCGGAGCAACTCGCCTCGATGGGCGTCACGCGCTTCGAAGGCCGCATCGTCGGCGATGACAGTCGGTTCGATGGTGTACGTTACCCGGGCACATGGAAAGATGACCATATCCGTGATAAGACGTACGCGCCTGCTACGAGCGCTCTCAGCTACCATGACAATCTCATCGACCTCTCATTTGCTGCACCGCGTAGCGGGCAGCCCGTTCGGATCAGCAGCGACCCACCTGGCTATATGACCATCGAAAACCAGACGCGCACGACGGGTTCACGCCGACGTATCTCGTTTGACCGGGCGTTGTATTCTGAAACGGTGCGTTTTGCAGGCCGAGTACCGCGTGGCTACCGTGCTAAACGCACCCTACCGGTCCATAACCCGACGGCTTTTGCCGTACATAGCTTCCGCTTCCACATGAACGAAGTGGGCATTAGCACACAGTCGCAATTGCTCACGACCGATGATCTCCTTGGTCGTCCTTCCATCACAAAGAAGCAACCGATGTTCGTGCATCAGTCGCCGCCGCTTTTGGAGATCTTGCAGATCATGAACAAGGAGAGCGATAACCTTTATGCCGAGCAGGTCTTCCGGTCCATCAGCCGCGATGGGTCGCTAGAAAGTAGTGCGGGACGTGTGAAGGCACTGTTCCAGCGTGCGGGCATCAACCCCGATGAAGCAACGGTGCGCGATGGCTCGGGCCTCTCGCGTGCGAATCAGATTACGCCACAGGCGATGACGCAGTTGCTGACGTTTATGTACCATCATTCCGAAGGCGATGCATTCCTCGCTACGTTGCCCTACGGCGGCGAACAGTCCACAACATTGAAGAACCGTCTCGACGGTGTGCCAGTACAAGCCAAAACAGGCACCCTTCGCGCTGTCAAGACACTGAGCGGCTTTGCCAATGCACCCAACGGCCGACTCGTTTCGTTCGCTATCTTCGCCAATGACTTCAACGTATCGTCCCGCCATGTCACCCAGACGATAGACGCGATTGTATTGGCGTTGACCAATGAGGAAGCAGGATAGATGTGGGCTACATGAGACTGCCTTGGCGTTTGAGTTGCGCATGGGGTTGGTGTCTTGCCATTGCGCAACTTCACTGCTTAATTATGGTACTAAGAGACTGTTTGGATTTCGTTTTCGCGAACGGCTACAAAACGCCCATGCTTTGTTCCACTGTATCGATGATGCCTTTGCATTGCCTGCTTCGTGCGACTTGCATGGTCCTTTCCACTCGTTCTCTTCTTTTGAATCCGATTCTAAGTAGCCCCTAAAAGAGATCCTATCTTCTTTTTAGCTAGGTTCGTCATGCGTACGCTTTCGCTCTTGCTGCTTACTTGGTTGCTCTGGCCTACGACGACTAGGGCACAGGAACAGAGCGAACTGATGCTGGCCTACAACGATATGCTGACAGCAGGCGTGCAGGCCTTCGAGGCCCAGCAGTACGACCAGACCGTGGCCCTACTTTTTCCACTGATTCAGGCGCAGCCGACCTTCCGCGACACCCAACTTGGTTCGGTAGCCTACTGGTTGGGCAAGGCCTACGAAGCGCAGGGCGACCCGTACAACAGTCGCACCATTTGGCAAATCGGTGTGCGTAAGCTCCGTGCAGAAGGCGAGTTCGATCTACGGCTCTCGGCCGCTTACCTCCAAACGC
>CAYYHN010000191.1:0-7569 GCA_964471245.1 uncultured Rhodothermaceae bacterium
TGGGCGCGAAAAGGGACGCACAGAACCCGAAGAAGCAATCTTGAGGATGCACTAGGTTGTTGTGTCGCGAAGCCCTTAACTTTCTGCGAGTAGGCGTCGGGTTGCACCTAATCTAGACTTGTGCTACAACCTTTTCGAGCATCCCCATATCCTTCTCCATTACCATGCTGACGCACAATGAAAGCTGAATTTATCGACGGTGCACCTGCGGCAATTGGCCCGTACTGCCATGCCATGCGCAGCGGCCATCTGGTCTTTTGTTCTGGCCAAACACCGCTTGATCCCGAGACCATGCAACTCATTGGTGAGACCATTGAGACGCAGACCGAGCAGGTCTTCAACAACATCGAGACGGTGCTGCACGGTCTTGGGCTTACGCTACAAAACGTGGTGAAGACGACCGTCTTTTTGAAAGATATGGGCGACTTCAAGCGGATGAACGCCGTCTACGCACGGCGTTTCGATGGGCACAAACCCGCCCGTTCAGCCATTGCTGTGCGCCAGAACCCAATGGATGCTATGGTCGAGATCGAGTGTATCGCTGAAGATCCAGCGGTTCTGTCATCCTAAAGCACGCAGTGCCAAAACGGATCGAGCAAGGTCGTGAATGGTACGCGGCCGAAATGAACCCATGCCATTGTGACAGTGAACGTTAGGTTTGTGGCGTAATCCAAGCCGTGCAGTCATCACATCGATGTAGCGCCGGATAATTAGCTGCTTTACAGGTCGCGTAGATGTGCTGTCAGGCTCAGAAGGTCGGGGAAGGCGTGTTGCTGGTTGCCATTTTGAAGTAGCCAGCTTGCGTTTCCTCCTTGTTCGATGACATCAACATGCCAGTCATCGGAAGACGGGTCGTGGCGAATGGCATAGCCTTCCCGTTCGAGGGCGCGTTGCGTCCAGTAACGCAGGATGCCCTCACTGCGTAGCGAGACGTGTCCATGGACCGCGTTGTGGACGCGAAAGGCACCGTGGTGGCGGTCAAAGTCGACGCCTTCGCTGGCGAACGCGGCTTCGAACGCACCACTAAGCACAAGATCTTCTGGCGCTCCGGTTTGGAGTGAACCGCCCTTAGGCAACAGCCAAATACGGTCGGCGCTCCGCAAGGCAAGGTCGAGGTCGTGCGTAGAGATCAGGATGGCGCGCTTGGTCTCGCGTGCGAGGCGGCGGAGGAGGCGCATAGTTTCGACGCGGCGGGGCAGGTCCAAGAAAGCCGTGATCTCGTCAAGGATCATCATGCGTGGCTCTTGAGCCAAGGCACGGGCCAGCATAATTTTCTGCCGCTCGCCATCACTCAGGTCGCTGACGTTGCGGTGGGCCAGTTCCTCCGCGCCAACCATGCGAATGGCGCGTTGAATAACGGCGTGATCGTCTTTCGTCAGCGTGCCCGACCAGTTGGTGTGCGGGTACCGCCCCAATCCGACGAGTGCATAGCCTGACATCAATCCGGCGGTGACGCGTTCCGTCAGCACGATGCTTAGCCGTTTCGCCCGCTCTTGTGCTGGCATCGCATGGATATCCTGCCCATCAATCGTAATGGTACCCGCAAGCGGTGCTTGCATTCCCGAGATCGTTCGCATCAGGGTCGACTTGCCAGCACCGTTGGGACCGAGCAGGCACACGAGTTCGCCTGCTCGCAGGGTCAGGTTGATATCCTTCGCCACGACATACGTAGGCGTACGCGGGGCTTGGTAGCCGATGGTCAAGTTTTCAATAGCAAGCATGTTGAGGCGCTCGTTAATGTGTTCAATCAAATCAGCTTCGCATCTCCGTTGTGCATAGCGCTATCGCCTGTCATGCTGAACTCGATTCTGGATCAAGCTCAGCATAATACCTATTTGGACCGTACACAATGAAGTCAAAGCGTGCATGTAGCAGGAATCGAAAGGATGGACGGTAAGACTTGGATGTGGCGTGACCTGCGAGTCGAGACCCAACGGCCAATAGCCAATAGCAGCGGCGCCAAGCACAAACACGGATGCATTGCACCAACCATTTTGAGCGCCGCCAAATTACATTGCAAAGCTACGCATATGCCGATTGCGCAAGATGACCCAGATCACCACCGGCGCACCGATGAGGGCGTTGACAGCGTTCAGATGGAGGAAATGGCGTTCCCACGGGAGGTGCACGAATAGGTCTGCGCCAAGAGCAAGCATGGCCCCCATCAGCAGCACGGCAGGCATCAGGATACGGTGGTCGGAGGTGTTGAACAGTCCGCGCGAGAGGTGGGGCACGATGAGGCCGACGAACAGGATGGGGCCGCAGTAGGCCGTGATGGGTGCTGCCAAGAGGACGGCACTCGTCAATGCCATCGTCCGCGCACGATCGACGGAGAGGCCCAAGGTAGCAGCGTATTGCTCGCCCAGCAGCAACGCGTTCAGTGGCTTCACCAGCAGCAGCGCGCCAACGATACCGATCGCAATCATTGGAAGCAAAAAGGGGAAGTGCTCCCAGTGGACACCGGCGAAGCTGCCATCATTCCACGAAGCAAACACTTTTCCCTGCGTCTCGTTCGTAAAGTGTAGTACGAGGCTGACCAAGCCCTGCGCCAGAAACCCTAACATCAACCCCATAATGAGCAACGTAATGGTGCTGACGCGGCGGGAAACGGACGCAATCACCACGAGGACCAACGTTGCGCCGAGCCCCGCCCCTGCTACTAAACTCAGGTTGCTAAGAAACACAAACCGCTCCAAGAACGCGGACCCTACGACGCTGCCCGTGACAACCACCAACGCCACACCCAACTGCGCGCCAGCGGTAATGCCGAGCGCCCACGGTCCCGCCAACGGGTTCCGAAAGAGCGTCTGCAACTGCAACCCCGCGGCACCAAGCGCAGCACCGCCTGCCAACGCCGTGATGGCACGTGGCAGCCGTAACTCGTACAGAATCGTCGCCCACGCCGTCTCTGTGGCTGTGCCGCCCACCAGCATCACCAAGATCTCACGCAGAGGGATCGCCACCGAGCCAATCATTAACTCCAGTAAGAACAGCCCTACTACACCTGCCAACAGCATAGCGAAAGCCAACGGACGAAGTGTCGCACGCAGATCCGCTTGCGCTGTCGGTATGGGAATGGGTGCAGGCCCTTCGGTAGCAGGAGTGGATGAGACGAGGGTAGACATCGGGAACTCAAGTTGTGTCCAACTTTCGTGGGGTGGAAAGGATGGAGCGGGTGGAAAGGGGGAATGGGGTGGAGTGGGGAAGAGCTTTGTTGTTGCCGACTTTCCATCCTCCAAACTGTCCGCCCCTTGCATCGATCAGTTGCGGATTTGCTGGAGGAAGAACCGTTCGTGATCGGGCAGGAGCTGCGGGTGTAGCACCGAGACCAAGTCTTGCAGCACCACATCGGGGCGGACGAGCGCGGTTTCGTACCAGTCGTAGGCGTCGTGCTCGGGGCGGGCGCGCTTGTGGATGTGGTAGACGCGGCCTTCACGGAAGGCCGGAATGGTCTCCATCGGCCCTGCTGCGCCGAGTGTTTCCATCGCGACGTGTTCGGTCAGCCAGTATTCGGCAGATGTGGCCTGTTCGAGGACAGCTTCCGTGCTGAGGGTGATGGCGGTTTCGCCCGAGTCCGGCGTGAAGGGGTTGCGGCCGCCAGCATCGGCGAGGGCTTGGGCCATCCAACTACCTGCCTCAATCCACCAACGCCCGCCATTGCTCAGCGGCCCGCCCCAAATAGCGACGGGGCGCTCGTCAAGTGTGGCGACTTCGGCTTTGAGGTCGAGGTAGCGCTGTGTCACGCCCTCGAAGTAGGCGTTGGCCTCGGCTTCGGCATTGAGGAAGAGGGCCGTATGCTTGATCCACTCAGCCTGTCCTAAAATGGTCGGCTCGCCCCACGCCACAATGGGCACCGTCGGCAAGCCCAACGTGCGCCCTTGATCGATGGCCTCGGTGTGATCAAGGCTGGAGGTAAACAGGAACACCACGCTTGGCGCATGCGCTACTAACATCTCGAAGTTAGGAGCGCCATGGAACGATTCGCCAACGCTGATGAGTTCACCCGCTTCCCAGCGCTCCCGGAGCGTCGTGTTGTAGATGCCACCGCCAGCCAAACCCATCACCCGGTCGATGTAGCCCAGCTCTTGGGCGCGTGCCAAGCTGCCGTCCTCATTGGAGGCCATCGAACGGATGGGTACCTCGACGACTGCCGCACCTGCCAGCGGGCCTTCCAACGGCGGTGCTGGGGTGCCACATTGGACCAGCACGACGGTATCCGATACATCCGGCCCCCATTCTGAACCAGCTACGTTGGCTTGCAGTACCTTGTAGTGCCCGTGGTAGCTTACCCGAAACCGCTCGGCATACGCTTGCGTCACCTTGTCTGGGAAATAGTCAGCGGCAGGGTCGAAGTCCGCGACGCAGCCCTCGGTCAGGTTTGCCGAGGGCGTGCCGGATAGAAGCGGCCATGCAGCTTCCGACTCTACCACAGGAGTAGAGGGCTTGCAGCCGTGGAGCGCAACAACCAGCGCTAAACACAAGAGTGGAAAACGTCTCATGGCTTTTCGTACAGGTCGAAGAACACGGTTTCGTGGTCGGTCAACACATCAGGGTGCAGCAGCGCGATGAGGTCGGCGAGGACCCAGTCAGGACGAACCAGTGCGGTCTTATAGTAGTCGTATGCGTTGTGCTCCCACTTTGTACGTTTGTAGTTGTGGGAGAGCGCGCCTGCCCGCCAAGCGGCAAATTGGTCCATGTAGGAACCCGGTGGAAGCTCGGCCGCGTGGATGTCGCCGATGATCCAATGGTCGGCCGACGCACCTTGGAGCAGCAGTTGCTCGCTAGAAATAGGCTCGCCATCGGTACGCCGGTCTCCTTCAAAATCGGCGTAGGGGTTGACGGCATGGGCATCGGCCAAGAGGCGTGCCTCGACGTTGTGCTGATGCATCATCCAGCGTCCGTTGCCACTGTAATAGCCCCACAGCGCTGTCGGCTGATCCGTGCGTGTCGCGACCTGTGCGCGTAACGCAGCGACCTCTCCAGCAACTTCGTCAAAGAGCGCATTGGCCTCGGCTTCGGCATTAAAAAACAAGGCAGCGTACTTCAGCCATTCGGCACGGCCTAGGTAGTGCGGTTCGGCCCACTCGAAGGTAGGTGCAGCCGGAGCACCAAGCGCGCGGGCACGCCCCAAGGCTTTCACATTGCTCGGGTCGTCTACCGTCAGTAAAGCGATATCGGGGGCAGCCGCAAGCAATACTTCGAGGTTGGGCTCACCGTGCCAACTGTAGCCGATCTGCCCAATTTCGCCTGAGATGGTACGGTTGCGCAGGTCGTCTTCATAGATGGCAAGGCCACCGACTGCCACGACGTACTCCGTACGATCCAAGGCTTGCACAAACGCCAAGGTGCCATCGTTGTTGAGCGCTACGGTCGTTGCCGGGATCGTCAAGACGGTAGCCCCCGCCAAGTCGCCGACCAACTCAGGGGCTGGTGTGCCACGTTGCACGAGCACGACAACGTCTTCGGTGCGCTCCGGCGGGTCATCGCTTTGCCATGCGCGTACCTCCGCATGCGTCCGCACGACCTTGTAGTGCTCGTGGTAGCTCACGGAGAAGTGCTCGGCATACTGCACCTCCACTTTGTCCGGGAAATAGTCGGTGTTGGGGTCGAACGTTTCGCTAGAAGACGACTCGGTCGGGGGGGCGTCCGAACGTGGCTGGCATGCTGAGGCAAGCGAGAGCATGCTTATTACCAACAGCAGGGTGATAGCGCGCAAAGGTTTGTAGTTGGGTCTATGCATGAAACGCGTGCTTGAATCAGGTCGATTTTGTGAGCCGGTACGACAGTTTGCGCCAAATGTACTCTAGCGGTCCTTGCCTGAAGCGCCCAAGCCATGCACGGGTAAATACCCATTGCGCCAGCAGAATGCCAAAGGCAAACAGCGGCAGGTAGGCGAACGGTACTTGCCCCATCAAAGCCAAGCCGTAGCCAAAAAACAGCAGTACTGCTGTCACATTCTGTAAGATGTAATTCGTCAGCGCCATGCGTCCGAGCAGCGCAAGATTCCGGAACACTATCTGCGCGCGACCTGAGGACCAAGTGTAGAGGAACAACATGGCAATCCCCAATGCTAGACTCGTAGAGCCGACATGGTTCATCAAGCCTTGGAAAAGGCCAAACGCGTTTACATCGAAGTAGGCCCCGGTGGCAAACTTGGTCCAAGCGTAGCCGAATCCGCCAAGCAACCCAATGACGCCAAGCCCAATAGCACCGCGTGGCACGGAAATGTCGTTATTGCGAATCTTCGGCAACCAGTGTCTTGCCAGCAAAAGCCCAATCAGGAACATGCCCAGCACCTGAAAATAGCGCCCCGACAGCAGGTAGCTCATCGGTCGCGGGAGCGCCTTCAGGACATTGATGTGGAAGACCTCGACGGCAGCGTCGGATGTACGCATCTCCAAGAGCTGCCGATCCGCATACCCCCACTGCGCTTGTAAATCCGCGGAAAGGCGCGTCATGACGCCCCAGAACGCTGCCTCGTGCGTCAGCGCATACAGCCCATGAATGAGGAGCGGAAGCGTTAATAATGCGATGATCCAACGCAGAAGCGCCCGATTCGAAAGGGGCAGAAACAGCGGCAAAAACAATCCCAGTACGCCATAGAGTGTGAGGATATCGCCGTTCCAGACGAAGTACATGTGCACCAATCCGATACCAATCAGCACAACCATACGCCGGTACCAGAAAGCCACAAAGTTTGCATGTCCCTCACGAAAACGCTGGACCTGTAGGGCAAAACCAACGCCAAAGAGAATGGAGAAGAGCCCGTAAAACTTGCCTTCGACGAACCAGTCAATGAAGAACAATACACCGCGATCCAGCGCAGGCAACGCGAGAATCTGCTCAGGGCTGAGGGTATTGTATCCAATGAAGCTATACAGGTTGGCAAGCAAGATGCCGAAGAGAGCAAAGCCACGCAGCGCATCTACGACCTGCAGCCGTTCCTTCCCAAGGGTAGGTTTCATGCTTGACATGATAAATTCCTGGTGATCGGTTCGAAAAACACTTAGAGCTGACGCAAGTAGCTGACTTTGAAGATGGCTTGCTGCTGTGTCTCGAAGCGCTCAGGATTCCCCCGGCGTAGCGTGTCCTCTACGAAATAGCGGCTGTCGTTGAAGACGAGGTAGAGGTACGAAAGCGGGCTGAACTCCCATGAAAATCGCACATTCCACGCGCCTTGCTCTGCGAACGTGTTGTACTGGTAGAAGGCGTTTACCTGCATCCGTGGGTTCAGCGCCAACCGTAGTTCAGGCGCAATGAGGTGGGAGGTAGCGTCGGCGTCCGCTTCACCTAGCGAAGTGATGCGATTGTAGGTGTAGTCCAACCGGAAGGCGAGGTGCGGCGACGGCGCAAGTTGCACGAACGCGGTTGCGGTCGTGATCTGCCCGTCGAAGTACGGGCCGCTTTGGAGGTCCAACAGTCCTGCGACTTTCCGGGATAAATCGGAAGCGGCGTACAACCCCAACTGGGTGAATTGGTAGTCATCCGCAGTGATGGACAAGCCGAGGGGACGGAAGAACGATGCTTCCTCTGCGTTGAGGTGCTGCCAGTTGAAGCGCGCATAAGGGC
>CAYYHN010000192.1:0-7499 GCA_964471245.1 uncultured Rhodothermaceae bacterium
GGTGTGGTATGCCGTGAACGTGCGGCCGTAGCGATCTTCTGCCATGACTTCGATCACATGCCTGCCCACCGGCCAGTCTGTACCTAGGTTGATTTCCCAAAGATGGGTCGAAGGCTGCGGGCCGGGCATGCTACGGAAAGGATACGGGTGATCTGCGAGTTCCGGATCGTCTCGCCAGCGCTGGGCAAGGTCAAGGCGGCGCAGGTTCTCTTGCCGCTCTATGATCTTCATATAGTACGGATCGTACTTTTCAACCCGTTGCATTTCCTGCCAATCGCTTAGACCTTTCACACGATAGCTTAGTTTGGACTGCTCGCTGCCATTGAAAAAGTTGACTGTAAGTAGGGTTGTATCAGGCGAATTTGCCACGATGCCCCGTGGCAGGTGTATGTTCATTTGATGGTTACTCGGACTACCGGCCACCTTCCAATCGATGATATATTCGACGCCGTTGAAGGTGATAAAGGAGTATCCATTTGGCGTACCGTCGCGCATCATCGTATGCGGTACATCGGTCTCGCCGCGCACACCATTCCACCAGCTTCCTGATGTCGTCCCCACGTTGAAATGATGATGGGGTACTTCCTGCTGCCAGTCGGATGAGTCACTATGAAAGAAGCGATGTTCATGCATGTGTGTGTGTGCCGAAATAGACAGCGTATTGGGGAAGTCCTTCAGCAGGTCGAAGAGCTTTTTCTGATCGCTCTTTCGGAAGGACTCGCCATGCTGCGCCAGTGGGATGTGCATCGTGAGCACGATCAAATCATCTTTGGGCACGACGCTGAGATAATTGCTGACGAACGTGAGCTGGTCGGGACGTAAGCCGCCTACATAGCGTCGGGATCCGACGGAGTCGTCGTGGATGACGTCGTCCACGACGATGAAGTGCACATCGCCATAGACGAAGGCGTAGTTCGCCGGACCAAACACGCGTTCGAAGGTGTCATCCGAAAGCTTGTCGTTAGGTGCCATGAAGTTGATGTCATGGTTGCCAAGCACGTTGTACCACGGAATGCCAATCTGCGCTACCGCTTGATTCAAAGGCGAAAAGAGGTCCAGATTATCGCCTACGATGTCGCCCATAGTCATACCGAACTTGAGGCCATCGGCATCAACGAGTTCCATGATCACGTCCTCCGAAAGGAAATCGATTTGCTCCCTGGTGTAGGGTTGTGGGTCTCCAAACACGACCATCTTAAACTGACTCGAACCGGTTTCTTTGTAGAGTGGGAAGTCGATATGCGCTGGCAACGGATCTGTTGGAGGAATCCCTTCATACGTGAAGTTGTTAGGCGAACCATCGGGTTTGTGCAGGTAATAGAACTGAGGCAGGTGGTCTTCATTGACGGGCGTCATCCAGTCGCGAGGCTTGATGATAAAAACGACCCCGTCGTCTTTAGGAACAGGGATACTGTACTTGCCGTCGGCATCCGTCTGGACGAGATCGACACCGTTTGAAACGAAGACGCCCGGTACACCCACTTCTCCGTTGCTCATCTGCTGGTCTTCGTTCACGTCATGGTACACGTAGCCTTGTGCCACCTCTTCTTGAGGTCCTGCATCCTTAGAGCTAGGTATTTGCGCGGCGTGGTCAGATGGTGGGGATGTACAAGCCACGTGGGTTAGGAGCAGCACTAGAGGAACGAGGATGCGCATGTCGGATGGAGTATTGAGCGAGTACGTGCCGTGAGCGTCGCAAAGTAGCAATTGCTTTATCGCCTAGGTACAGGGTAAGGTTATGATAACATCGTGGTCTTGTGAGAGCAGAAGAATAAACCTTTCGTAATGTAGTAGAAATATTGGATCGATACTTTTCGAATGTGTTCGAGGTGATTCGAAAGATATCGAAACGTATTGCACTATGCGAAAGCTCCCCATCGTGCTTGTTCTGATGCTACTTCCCGTGTTAGCAGCATGGTTGTTTAAGGCAAACAACGCATTTGACCCCACACCCTTCCGCGTCGCGCCCTATCTGCAGTTCGGCACCGATTCGTCGATGGTCGTAATGTGGGAAACGGAGACGCCGACGACCACTGAAGTACGTTTCGGCCTGAGCCGCATGGGTGACGAGCAGCCCAACCTTGGCGAATCGTTTCTACAGCCGGGTACACGTACGCTGCACGAAGTCGTCCTCACCGGTTTGCAGCCCGCAACGAAGTACTTCTGGCAAGCCGTCTCCGTCACGGAAGCAGGGGACACGCTTCGCAGTGAGGCTTCCACGTTTCGTACGACGGTCAGCGCATCATCAGCGTTCGCGTTTGTGCTCTATGGCGATGCCCAGAACAACCCAGAGGTCTGGGGCAAGGTGGCCGAATTGGGCTGGCAAGAGCGGCCCAACTTTGCCCTACTGGCAGGTGACCTCGTGGATCGCGGCGGCAACATCGAGGACTGGCTCGTCGACTTTTTCCCGCCCGCCAACGTGTTGATGCGGCGTGTGCCGATGTACACGGCGCTAGGTAACCACGAGGACGACCACGCCAACTACTACCGGTACATGCACAACCCGCCGCCGGAGTACCATTACACGTTCCACTACGGCAACGCCCAGTTCTTCATTGTCGATACCAACCGCGATGTGACGGAGGGCTCTGAGCAGTATGAGTGGCTGGAAAATGAACTGGCACGCTCGACGGCAACATGGAAGTTTGTCATGCACCACCATCCGCCGTATTCATCGGAGGAGAATGATCACGGCAACAGCTGGACGGGCTCGACGAGCTACGGCACGCAGGCACGTAACCTTGTGCCGCTTTACGAAGCGTATGGCGTAGACTTCTGCCTGTTTGGTCATGTCCACATGTACGAACGCAGTTGGCCCCTCTTTGAGGATGAGGTGAACCAGCAGAATGGCGTCATTTATATCAACTCGGGTGGGGCTGGTGGCGGCCTAGAGCAGTTCGCTCCAACGCGTTCGTGGTTCTCCGCCAAAGTCAAGAGCACGCACCACTTCACCTACTTTTCGGTGCAGGACAACCACCTGTACTTCCAAGCCATCGACGAAGACGGTCATGTCTTCGACAGCTTCGAGCTGACAAAATCGGCTGACCGGGTGGCACGGGCACAGATCGTGAAGCCACCAGCGCCGCGCCTCGACCCGCGTAGCACGCTCTTCACTGACGAGCTTATGGTGGCGCTGAGCACGACCCTCGAAAACCTCACGCTCCACTACACCCTCGACGGCTCCGACCCAACACCGGCATCCCCGCGCTACACCACACCGCTCCGCCTCGATGCCACAGTCGACCTCAAGGTCATCGCTGTGACGGAAGACGGACGTACGAGCCGCATTCGTACTGAACGCTACACGAAGGTAACACCGCAACCTGCGCAGAATATAGACGGGCTTCAGCCGGGCCTGGCGACGCGTTACTTCGAGGGAAGCTGGACGGTGCTGCCAGATTTTGACCGCCTGACGCCGATTCGCACCACTACCGAAGCCGTAGTTTCGCTCGCTCCAGCCGACCGGGATGACGAGATCGGTCTTGTCTTCGATGGCTTTGTGCGCGTGCCTGAGACGGGTGTCTTTACGTTCTACACGACCAGTGACGATGGCTCGCGCCTCTACATAAATGGCGAGATGGTGGTGGACAACGACGGACTGCATGGCACGCACACCGAGCCGGGGCAAGTGGCGCTGGAAGCCGGGGTGCATGTCTTGCGTGTGACATTCTTTGAGCGGACGGGTGGCGAAGCATTGTCGATTTCGTGGGCCGGGCCCGGTTTTGAGAAGCAGCACGTGCGTGCTCCTGTGCTTTTCCACCAACCGTAACGCTGCCGAGACGATGAGTCAAGCCCTCAAAGCACGGTTGGACCGGGCACACCCAATGGCGTTTGCGCTCTTTGCCGGGAGCGCTGCGTTCATCACGTACTTCGCCATGTATGCCTTCCGTAAGCCGTTCACGGCGGGCGTCTACGATGGCCTCATGGTTGGGCCGTTTGACTACAAGATCATTGCCATCACAGCGCAGGTCTTGGGGTACACCATTTCCAAATTCACGGGCATCAAAGTCGTGTCGGAGATGAGCCCCGGCCGCCGTGTTCTTGCTGTGCTTGGGTTGATTGGTGTGGCATGGCTGGCGCTTCTGGGTTTTGGGGCGGTACCAGCGCCATACAACGTAGCATTTCTCGTGCTAAATGGCCTACCGCTTGGTATGATCTGGGGCATTGTCTTCAGCTTTCTCGAAGGCCGCCGCTTCACCGAGATGCTGGGTGCGACGATGGCGGCGAGCTTCATCGTCGCCTCGGGCGCAGTCAAAGCGGTTGGGCTTCAGTTGGTGCAGGGCTACGGTGTCTCAGAGTTTTGGATGCCATTCCTCACGGGCCTGCTGTTCGTGCCGATGTTGCTACTTGGTGCATGGATGTTACGCGCCATCCCGCCACCTACTGTTGACGACGAATCGGAACGTACCCGCCGCATCCCAATGGACAGCGCAGCACGCCGGCGCTTCTTCTGGACGTTTGCAACCGGTATTGTGGTGACGGTCGCCATCTACATCGCACTCACCATTTTTCGCGACATCCGCGACAACTTCGCCGTCGAATTGTGGGCAGCGCTCGGCTTTGGCGACCAGCCTGCGGTGTTGGCGCTTGCAGAGGTGCCCATTGCCATCAGCGTGCTCATCATCTGCGCGCTGATGAGCTTTATCCGCAGCAACCGCACGGTGTTTTATCTCAACTTCGCACTGATTGTAGGAGCAGGAGCCCTGCTACTTGTGACGACGATCATGTTCGGGGAAGGATACCTCGGCCCGGCGTTGTGGATGATCGTCAACGGCTTCAGTCTGTACCTCGCTTATATCCTCTACCAAACGATTCTTTTCGAGCGGTGGATCGCGTTCTTCCGCTATCCGAGCAACATCGGCTTTCTGATGTATGTGGCTGATGCATTTGGCTACCTCGGTAGCGTTGGCGTGCTGTTCGCTAAGAACTTCACCTCGATGGACGTGAGTTGGCTCGACTTCTTTCTGCAACTCGCCTACCTGACGGGTAGCGCAATGGTCGTCTTGGGCGTGGCAGCTCTGGTCTATTTCGTGATCCGAGAACGCGCATTGCACCAGCAATCCAACCCCGACCCGACGCCCGAACTGGCTGGCGTAACCAACAGGTAACGGTCGCATTGCAAACAGATAATCTCACGTTCATGACGAGGCAAACCTGCGAAGGTAATCTGATGTCCCCGCATTTTTTCCGCCAATTCTCTACGTTTATGTGGTCTCGTTACTTCTTGGTGTGCTGCTGTTTCGTGTTCTGCGTCGCCGCAGCAACCGCACAAACCGCACCTGCTACCCTCGCTGGTATCGTCGTTGAAGCAGACACCAACCTCCCACTGCCAGGTGCCAATGTGGTGTTGGTTGGCACGACGCGTGGTATAGCAACAGATCAGGACGGTCGTTTCGTGTTTGCTGCCTTGCCTGCGGCTTCCTACACCCTGCGCGTTACGTATCTCGGCTATGCCACGGCCGAGGAGACGGTGACACTTGCATCCGGTGCCACCGAGCAGCGAACCATCGTGCTACGCCCTGCTGCTGTCTTGGGCGAAGAAGTGCTCGTGCTTGGCGTACGTGCCCAGGGCCAAGCCAAGGCGCTGACACCGCAACAGTGAACTCCAAACATTACTAACGTAATTGCGGCCGACCAGATAGGTCGCTTCCCAGACGCTTCTGCCCCCGACGCCCTCCAGCGCGTGCCGGGCGTCGGTGTACAGCGTGACCAAGGCGAAGGCCGCTTTATTCAGATCCGTGGCGGTGCGCCGCAGTTGACGACCGTCACATTCAACGGGGAACGCATCCCCTCGCCCGAAGGTGACGTGCGGCAGATTGCACTCGATGCCGTGCCGTCGGAGATCCTCGAAGCCATTGAGGTCTCGAAAGCCATCACGCCCGACATGGACGCTGATGCCATTGGTGGGGCCGTCAACCTCGTCACGCGCCGTGCACCGCAAGGGCAGACGCTTGCCTTCGATGCGGCAGGCGGCTATGGTCCGATCCGTGAGCAAGGCGCATTCAAAGGCAGCGCTACCTTCGGGAATCGCGCGGCGGGCGGCAAGCTCGGATATTTGCTCAACGGCACCATCAGTCGCCGTAATTTTGGGTCAGACAATATCGAGCCCGAGTACGACTTTGGCGATGACGATGCACCACTGGGTGGCGACGATGCCCTCGAAGAATTGCAGGTCCGCTACTACGACCTGACGCGCCAGCGCCTCGGCCTTAACGGTGTGCTCGACTACCAATTCAGTCCGCAATCCTCCGTGTATCTGCGCAGCATCTTTGTGCAACTGCAAGACACTGAGCAGCGCAATCGCTTGCGCCATAAGGTCGGGGATGAGGAGTTAGGTTATGAGCACAAGAACCGCACAGAGTTTCTGCGGACGTTTAACCTCGCTGCGGGGGGCGAACATGTGCTCTCGGGCAATGGTTTGCAAGTCGAATACCGCCTCGGCTACAGTCGCTCACAAGAGGACACGCCTGAAGACGTCGAGATCGCATGGGAGCAAGGGGATGTAACCTTTGCGCCCAACATCAATAATCGCGACGAGGTTCGCGCCAACCCGCAGAACGGTGCCATTGACAACATTGATGGTTATGTGTTCGACTCGGTAGAGCCCAGCGAGAGCAACACCACAAACGATGACTATGTTGCTGCGCTAGACCTGATGTTGCCATATGGCTTTGGTGAGGCGACGGGCACCCTTCAGTTCGGTGGCAAGTTTAGGTACAAGGATAAAGCACAGGATGTGACGGAGCGCGCCTTCGAGTTGGCCGATGGCGCTGAAGACATTATTCTTGGCCAAGGGAATGGAACAGCCTTCGCGGATCGCTATGATGTCGGCAACTACGTGCCGGGCCGCTATCCGCTCCCGTCCACCGTCACGGGAAACAACGAAGTGCTAGACTTTGCCGATACATTTGCTTCGCAACTGGAAGAAGATGGCGATGCAATCGTGGAGGGTAACCTCGAAGACTTCGAGGCGACTGAGCAGACCATCGCAGCCTATGTGATGACAGAACTCAACCTGTCGCCGAATCTGCTCATCCTACCCGGTGTTCGCTTCGAGACGACCTCGCTGGAAAGCGTTGGGTTCGAGAGTGTTTTCGAGGAAGAGCTCGATGATGGCGAAGTGGCGACGAGCTTGGTCGATGTGGCCCGTGTAGAGGCAGAAAACAGCTACGGCCACCTCTTCCCGATGCTGCACGTGCGCTACCGCGTTAATCAGAAGACCAACGTTCGGGCCGCGTTCACAACAGCATTAGCGCGCCCTAATTTCTTTGACCTCGCGCCCTATCAGATCCGCGACGACGATGTACTGCAAGTCGGCAACCCGGACCTCGACCCAAGCCGTTCAGCCAACTTCGACCTGCTCTTCGAGCGCTACTCGTCGGCCATTGGCGTGGTTTCAGGCGGTGTGTTCTACAAGAGCATCCAAGATCCGATTGTAACGGTCGTAGAAGAACTGGATCGCGTGGTCGAAGGTGAGGCGGTAGAGATTGAGCGTATCC
>CAYYHN010000193.1:0-7408 GCA_964471245.1 uncultured Rhodothermaceae bacterium
GTAGTCCGAGGCGAAAAACAAGTTCTCGCCCCAATCGAAGCCGAGCCATTTAACGTCGCGTTGGATGGAGCGAACGTACTCCATGTCCTCAGTTTCTGGGTTCGTGTCATCGAACCGGAGGTGGCAAGCCCCTTGGAAATCACGCGCGATGCCGAAGTTGAGGCAGATTGACTTAGCATGCCCAATATGCAAATAGCCATTGGGTTCGGGGGGAAAGCGTGTCGCGACGCGGTCACCGTTTTTGCCCGAACGCAGGTCGTCCTTGACGATCTGACGAATGAAATTGGATGCGGCCGGGTTCTCCGGCGAAATGTTTGTTTCCAAGGTGTTTGGTGTAGTTGGACTTAACAAAGCAAGCCACGAGGGCACTACGGCTCAAAGAGTGTTTGTATAAACGCCTGCGAAGTCACTAAGCTCCACACGCTATTTCAAGAATACGTCGTCTGATGTGCAGTTGCCGTTAAATTAGGCACTCGCGGTGGCCACCCTCATGGTCTGTTGGTTGCGTTTTCGTTGGCAGGGGGGCAAAAACATATTTATGACGTGAATTAAGAGGATTAACAAGCTCAGTTTACATCCCAGACTAAAGTGGCAGCAGCCCCTGAAGCAAGTGAGGTCGAGAAGGTGTTCTCACCTTCTCGGACATTGAATTCTTGCCGCCTGCTGTCGTCATTGAGGACGATAAGCACCACTTTGTTATTTGGCGTAAGGAATGCAGCACTTTGTAAGAGACCTTCCGTTTCAGTAGGGAGGTAAGAGGAGCCTGGCCGCACGTATTTGGAAGCATGCGCAATAACATAGTACCCCGCATTGCGTTGGACGGTATCGCCGTCAATGGTAATTGCGCCGAGGCATAGGGTGCAGCCACCCGGTGTGCGAGGCTGAAGCGCTGGGTTGGACGATAGATTCCATTCAATGACGGCACGGCTCCAGTTACGCATCGATCCAATGACGACGTTGCGCATATGCCATTGAAAATCCCCCATGAAGTCGCCTTGGGCATTGTACCACTGCTCGGTGAAGTAGATGTTTTTGTCAGGATGCGCGTTGTGCACCTGCGTCAGCGCATCGATGCTGCCGCCGTACAGGTGGAAGGCTGAGCCATCGAGGTAGGCGGCGGCTGCTTCGTCGTTGAGCACACTGATTGGGTAGTCGATGTTGTCGGCGTTGTGGTCATACGCGATCAGCTTCACGTTGAGGCCGCTGGCTGCCATGGCAGGGCCAAGATGATCTTTCACGAAGATCGCCTGCTCTTGCGCAGACATACCCATGCTGGGATTGTTGCCCTCATGAAGCGGCTCATTCTGAACAGTGAGGTAGTCGATGTCGATACCTTGCGCTTGCATCACCTCGATGTATTTGACGAGGTACGCAGCGTACGTGTCACGATGCTGCGGTGCGAGCGACCCGCCTACAAAGCTGTTGTTGGTCGTCATCCAACTCGGAGCCGACCACGGAGACGCCATAATCTTGATGTCTGGGTTGACCGCAAGAATTTCTTGGAGGATCGGGACGAGATGCGTTAGATGTGACCCTAGTGAGAATCCCGTGTGTTCTGGATCGTTTGGGTTGTCATTGTAGGAAAACGCCGTAGCATCAAGATCAGACGCACCCACGCTGATCCGGATGAAGCTCAGGCCGATGGACGATGTACCCGTCCCAAACAACTCGTCCAACAGCGCCGCACGCGCCGGAGCTGACATAGAGTTTAGGTGCTGGGCACTTCCTCCCGTGACTGCAAATCCGAATCCATCGATTTCCTGACGCGGAGCATTCCGCTGGATTGTGATCGTCGTGGACTCGGTTGCTTCGAACGCTTGGGTCTGGCCGTCCACCTGCGTAAATAGGTTCGCACCGTTCGGTGTTGTCAGATACTGAAGGACGTCTTCTGGATTGAATTCCGTGTCCGAGCCGCTCGCTCCATCACTGTCGCAGCCTAAGAGTAACAGCGGGGTGAAAAGTAATACAAGGATTCTGAGCATGGTTAATGAGATAAGTTCAATTGGAGAAGCTCCGCAACTGGTTTATTCTCTTGTCTGAAGCTTCCTGTATGTGAACGCCCGATCACGTGTAATTAATGAGCGGCCATGTGTAAGCTTGGACATCTGGGCGTCCGAATTACAATACCGAAGCTATTTGGGTGTTCCTTCCGCACAGTGAGGTCGATTGGAATCAGGAAAGAATTGAAGTACGAACCTTCACGCGCTACCTTCCCAATCAAACCCGCCACATAAACTTTGCAACGTACAGAAGCTGACATGCCTACCTACGAAGATGCCCTCGCGCTCTTTCACGAATGGACCCAAACCGATAGCTTGCGCCGCCATGCATATGCTGTGGAGGCAGCCGTGGCGCACTACGCACGGCAGTTTGGTGAGGACGAAGAACTGTGGCGGATGACGGCGTTGCTGCACGACATGGATTACGAAAAGCATCCATCGATGGAAGAACACCCGTACGTGGGCGTCGAGGTGTTGAAGGAGGCAGGCTACCCAGAGATCGTGCGTGAAGCCATCTTAGGCCATGCGACTTACAGCGGGGTACCACGCGCAACGCGATTGGCGAAGACACTCTTCGCGTGCGATGAGCTTGCGGGCTTTATCACCGCCGTCGCCTACGTTCGGCCTACCAAGCTCGAAGGAATGAAGCCGAAGTCCGTTAAGAAAAAGCTCAAGGATAAAGCCTTCGCCGCGGCCGTCAGCCGAGAGGACATCCGCGTCGGTGCAGAGGAGTTGGGGGTCGATCTCGATACACACATCGCCAATGTGATTGCAGGCATGCAGTCCGAAGCGGAGCGACTGGGATTCTGAGAGAATAGCCGCCAAACTTCACACTTGCCTTGAATCGGCTCACCCGTTCGCCGATGATCTCTAAAGAGACTGTTTGGCAATTCGATTTGGGACTGCGACAGGATCTGTTCGATGCATCCTCGTTCGATGCCATACGGCTTCGCCTCTGGTTTTTCGGCCCAAGCCCCGCTACGAACCTCAAAATGGACCAAGGCTGCTTCTGAACATCTTTCTGTCTCGCATTCCAACCCTATTACCAAACAGTCTCTACGAATCATCACGAACAAGGGGCTAGGGTATGATTTGGATGGGTTTGGTATTGAGTTTGGTGGCGGGTCATTCCATCGCGGCGACTACGGATTGCAGTCAAGATGTGATCTGTATCGTGCACGAGGAAGTGGAGGGGGGCGTGCAGGTCACGGCCTTGAACCGGAGCGATGCACATGTCACAGTGCGGTTCCACACGGAGGGCGACAACTTTCAGATTATAGAACATCCGGCGCAGGTGACGGAGCTAGCGCCCAAGCAACAACGTGTTGTCTTCCGCCTAGCGCCCGCCAACCCGCATGCACCTTGGAAATATGCCACCTACTTCCAATGGCAATACGGGCGGGTTCCGCAAGCCGAGCATATACACACGTCGCGTGCTGTCGCCTATGCCCTTCCTTGGACGCCGGGTGAAAGGTATCGCGTAGGCCAAGGGTATCATGGCCGCTTTACGCATCAGTCCATATACGCGCTCGATTTTGATATGCCGGTGGGCACGGCGATTCGGGCGGCGCGTGGAGGGGTGGTCACCGAAGTGCAGTCGCAGTACCTCGAAGGAGGGCTAGCGGAGCAATTGAAGAAACGCGGTAACTTTGTTCGTGTCGCTCATGCAGATGGCAGCATCGCCGAATACCTGCACATGGAGAACGATGGGGTGCGCGTACACGTTGGTCAGACGGTGCAGACCGGGCAACTACTAGGCTATTCTGGAAACACCGGCTATTCTTCCGGCCCGCACCTTCATTTCGAGGTGTACTTCTTGGACGCCGATCTTCGCCGCGCTACGGTGGCTACTACGTTTTCATTGGGCAACGGACAGTTTGCTGTGCTGCAAGAAGGAGCATACTATGTGGCTCCGTAGATCAACACCGTAGTCGGCAACCAGTACCAATATGATTACTTGATACCTTGCGTGCATCTCGAACAAAGCAGCACAAAAAAACGGCTGTCTCGCTAACTTAGCCAGACAGCCGTCAATAAATCAGACGTGGGCCGCTACGAGGTGGGGTTGGGGACCTCTTGCAATCCGCGCGCATCGTTGTACTTCGATGGGCACTTGACGAGGATGTGCTCCGCTACGAATACATCGCCCTGTAGCTGGCCGTTGATGACAAGCTTTTCAGCGTCTTCGAAGTTGGCGGGCATGGGGTTGTAGTAGTGTACGCGTTGCACTTTGCCCATCTCGTCTTTCATCTGAAACTGGAAGACGTTGCGCTGTGGATCGTACCCTGTTTTGCCGTCTTCAACCCAGTAGCCGACAACATGGGCTTTTGATCCGGTGCGTTCGGCTTCCGCAAAGTCCATATAGCCGCCCACTTGCTGGCCGAAGTTCATGAACAGCATACTGCCAAAGCCAACGAGGAGAACGATGCCAAAAATCGTTTTGGGTTTCATGAGTGTAACGTCGTTTTTATAAGAGGTCTTGTTCAGGAATGCCGTCTGCGACGGTGCGTTCCAGCGCCTTGAGTTTGCGATCGGTGTTGAGAATCAGCCATGCGATGCCCAGCCAGATGATGAAGACCACGGCCATGACCACCAGCAACTTGTCGTTGGCTAGCATAACCGCTTCAAAGCCTTCAGCTTGGGCTGTTGGGATCGTGTTCGCCCACACGCTATCGTATGCTGTCGAAGCAATCCCAGAGGTAGTATCGGCCGCTGCGGCGGCGTCTTGAGGAAGCGGTGTGAGCGACAAGCGAAGCATGGGTTGCATTGATGTTGGCAGCGGAAAGGCTGACCACTAAGTCTAAAAGAAATAAACGCACGGGCAACGAAAAAAGGACCCGTCGTTCTGTGAATTCGTCACAATTCAGGATCGCGGTCCGGATCAAGGCGAAGCTTCAGTAATGCGGTTCGGACGCGCTGCGTATAAAGCACCCAAAACAGGCCAATGAAGCCGACGCACGCGGGATAGAAGACGACGCGCATCATGGGGTGCGTGATATCGCTAAAGGCCGGGTTGCCCTCGGCGCCAGGGTGGAGGCTCTCGAACTGGCGAGGCAACACGTAGAGCAGAAACGGCATCGTGACGGCGGCGAAGATGTTGTAAACAGCAGCAATCCGCCCGCGCTTTTCGACATCATCGATGGAGGAGCGCAGCACGAAGTAGGCTCCGTAAATCAGCACTTGGACAGCGGCCATCGTCTGCTTCACATCAAACGACCACCAGACGTTGGTGCCTTGGTACCACGTAAACTTCGACCACACAATGCCTGTCAGCAGTCCGAGCATGCCAAAGGCAAAGCCCACTTTGGCCGCTTGCGCCGAGCGGATGTCGCGAACGATCTCGTTACCGCGTAGGTACTGAACGGCGTGGTAGGCTGAGACGAACCCAGCCGCCATCATCGTAAACCACATTGGGACGTGGAAGTAGAGGTTCCGCGCGGTGTGTTCGAGGATGTTGATCTTGGGGATGTTCAGCAAGTAGCCGCCGAACGAAAAGCCGCCAATAACCACAAGCGACAACAGCGCTAGGACGGCGTTGCGAATCAGCGTGTATTGGCGAACGTTGACGTGGCTCATAGAAACGGAGGAGGCTCAAAGGTAAGGACACGTGTCAGTCATCCCACACGTAATCGAATAACAAAAATGCCAGCGTAATGACGACGCCGCTAAAGCTGACCAGCGTCGCCGTATCATCGCCCGCCGCCGACCAGCCGAGACCACCTTCGAGGCTGCTGCGCGTCGCGCTCACGACGGAGAGCAGCAGCGGCAGCAAGGTCGGAAACATCAGGACGGGCAGCATCGGGCCACGGTTGGCGGCCCGCGCGATCAGAGCACCGAGCAACGTAGACGCGCCCGCAAGGCCGAGGGATCCGAGCACAAGCGTTGTAACCAGCAAGTCCCAATGCATCACGGCGACATTCAAAAAAAACACAAACGCGATCAGGCCAACAAGGTTGACGAGGAGTAGCAGGAGGAAATTGAACAACAGCTTGCCCGCATATACCATCGATCCGCGCGTATTGAGCCGCAGCAACAACACCGTCCCGCGTTCTTCTTCTTGGATGAAAGCCCGCCCTAGCCCCACGGCAGCAGCAAACATGATGACCACCCAGAGCAAGGCCGACTGCACCCGTGCACTGATCGGCTGTTGCCCAATGGCAAACACAATCAGCAACAACGCAGAAAGCACAAACATCAGCAACACATTGATGGCGTAGCGGCTGCGGAATTCGAGCCGAAGGTCTTTCTCGAACACGGACCATGCGCCGGCTAGCCAACGTTTCATGCGTACAGTTGCGAAGTGATCGGACAGACCAATCTAAGCACGGCGTTCATAAAGTTGCTGTAAAACGAAAATGCTGAACGAAAAGTGCGTGTTGATTGGGTCGAAAGGGCTGCCATACCGTTGGCACGGGGTGAACTGCATTTTCCAAAAAAGCAAGGGCGCACGAATAGAAAACGTGTTGTACATTCGAGGCCCGTTATTGCAATTCACTCCGCCGAGTATGCAGCCCACCGCATCTACCGCGCTGTCCACTGGGACCGTCGCGTCCCAACAGCTTACGCTGAACCTTTCGCTATCCGACTACCTGCCCGGCATTCAAGTCCAAGACGGCTTCCGCTTTCGGAGGGGGCAAGAAGCGTTCTTGGCTAAGCTCGCCGTCGCCTTCGATAAAGGCGAAATGAACCACCTCGGCGTATTTGTGCCAGGGTACGGGAAGACGATCACAGCGCTTGCATCGTTCGTGATGGCCCACGCGATGGGGCTGGCTCGAAAGCTGGTGGTGTTCGTCCCACGAGGCAACCTACGCGACCAATACGCCGACCCCGAAGAACTCGCACAAGTGATGCGTTGGCTCGGTGCTCCGCCGTTCTCGTTTTGCGTAGCCGATTCCGACCGCGTCTTCCTCAAGAACCTGCGCACGCAGATCATCATCACCACGTACCAGTACGCGAGCGGCGAAGGGGGGCACAAGGCCTTGCAGCAACTCTGCGGCACCGCACCGTGCATGTTCATCTTCGACGAAGTGCACCACTTGTCTGAAGACGGGCTCTGGGCCTCCAAAATCGAGCAATTAGACCATACATGCAGCGTCGCGCTTTCGGGCACGCCCATCCGTTCGGACAACAAAGCGCTCTTTGGCGTGCCGTTCGAAACGGGGGAGAACGGGGAGCAATACTACCACGCGCTCCACGAAGTCTCGCTTCGGGATGCGCACCGCGAGGGCAAAATCCTGAAGCATGTGGAGGCGCATGTCTTCGACTACAAGCTCGAAATGGTGCGGCAGGACCGGAATGTGATGTCCGCTGAATTTAACAAAGAACTAAGCGGCCGGGGTCGCTAATTGAATTCTCTATACATACAACACAACAAACAAACAATGGGAATCATTTATCTAATCATTGTA
>CAYYHN010000194.1:0-7404 GCA_964471245.1 uncultured Rhodothermaceae bacterium
TATTGTGGGTAACCCATCTTCCTCTCCGAAGTTAGTGAAGGTCTCTGTAGCGGGGTCAAAGCGAGAGAGACGTCCATTGGTAGCAACAGACCAGGCTCCCTCTACCGTACTTATCCAGATAAACCCATCGTCGTCTGCTACAAGTCCCTTGACCTTGTTGCTTGGTAGCCCCTCCTCTACACCGTAGTAACCGGTTTGTCCTGTTTCTGGGTCGACCCAATGGAGGCCTGTTCCCCAGGTGCTCGCCCAAAGGCGGCCGGTACCATCCTCAATGAGGTTCCTCGTGTCTATGCCGTCGAGGTAGGGCTTGAAAATCTCTGTCTCAGGGTCAAATCGACAAAGACCCCGCTGAGTAGCTATCCACAGCAACCCATCCCCCGCTTCAATGACTTTAAAGACGGTGTCGTTGCACAGGCTCTGCGGATCATCGTCGATATGTTGATAGTGGGTATAACGTTCTGTGTCGCGGTCGAACAAGAATAGGCCGCTTCCCTGACTACCAATCCAGACTCTGCCGTGACGATCTACTAGGAGCGATCTGGAAGACCCGCCTATAACGTCTGGTTGGTAATGTGTAAAGATACCCGTTTGGGGATCAAGTACGCTGAACGAGAGGTCCGTATACCCGACCCATATATGGCCGGCCTGATCTTCAAGAAGAGAAAGAATCCAACCCAACCTGATACTGGTCGGGTCATCAGGATCCCACTTGTATTGGGTAAAGACACCCGTGCGCGGATTATAATGATCCAAGCCATCCGTCCCATTGAATCCTATCCAGAGCGTGCTGTCGCGGGCTTCGACAAGCGTGACTACATACTTCCCACCCAGGCCATTAGGGTCGAGTGGATCGTGGGAGAACGATTGAAACCGCTGGGCTGTCTCCGTCACCTTGTATACGGCGAATAAGGTGCCCACCCAGAGGGTACCGTCATGTGCCTCGGTGATCCTGTAGATCGTATTATCGTGGAAGTTGCTGTTGCTCGCCTCGAAGTGGGTCAAGGTCCCTGTCTCCCTATCGTAGCGATTGATGCCACCTCTTTGGGCTCCGATCCAGAGCCGCCCACGTTGATCTTCATGAAGGGAGGTAACCCCCCCACATAGCGAGGCAAAGATGCCCCCCCAACAAGCCTCATCAAGCACACCAATTCCATCGAGATGGGGGCGACTCAGCTTCAACGGATTAGATGGATCATAGCGATGGCGTGTGAAGGTACCGGTCGCCCGATCCATCGTATGCAGGCCTTCTCCTTGCGTCCCTACCCAAAACGTCCCCTGACTATCTTCCAGCATGGAGTGCACGCCGTTATTCATTAGACTCGTGGGGTCGTCCGGGTCGTGTAGGAAACGTGTAAAGGTCTCCGTAGCTGGGTCGAATCGGTTGAGTCCCCCGACATGGGCTGTTGGTGTGGCGGAACCACGGGGGCCCGTACCTATCCAAAGCGTTCCTTTGCGGTCTTCATAGATCGACCATACGGTGTGGTAACTCAGGCTTTGGGGATCGTCCGGATCATGGAGGAAACGCGTGAAGGTGCCCGTCTCTGGATTGAAGCGATTGAGGCCGGTAGACGTCCCCACCCAAAACGTCCCGTGGCTATCCTGTAGCATGGCATGGACACCGCCCTGGGATAGGCTTTTGGGGTCATCCGGATCATGCTGAAAATGCGTGAACGTACCCGTCTCTGAGTTGAAGCGATCCAAGCCTATCGGACTGTTTGGAGTAGCCCCAACCCATAGTATGCCCTGGGGATCAACATAGAGCAGTTGGATATTATTGAAACCAAGAGATGTAGAATCCTGGGGATCGTTCAGGTAGTGCACATAATCATATCCATCGTACCGATAGAGCCCGTATTCACCGCCAAACCACATAAAACCCGCATGATCCTGCACCGCCATCTGCCCGTTCTCACTAATGAACTCGATATGTACCTCATCCTGGATGGGTGGACCAGAGGAAGACAGTTGGTACGGACTAGCTGATTGGGCATGAGCTCCGTGCACGAGTAGCACTAAGAGAACAAGCATCATGCTATTTGATCGTGCATACATGTCGGCGTTTTGTATATCGTGGTTAGGCAAAGCAGTACGGAAAGACTGCCTTACTATAGGTCAGCGCTTGCTGGCAAAATCACGAGGAACGTTGCCCCCTCGCCTTCCTCACTCTCCACCGTCATCGTCCCGCCATGCCCCTGCGTGACGATGTCATAGCTAAGGCTCAGCCCCAAACCCGTACCCTGCCCTGTCGGCTTCGTCGTGAAGAACGGCTCGAACACCTTCGCCTTCACCTCGTCCGGCATCCCTGGCCCGTTGTCGGCCACGCGAATCTCAACCTGCGCATCCTGCCTCTGTGTCGAAACCTTCATCCGTGGTGCCTCAACTCCATTCATCGCATCAAAAGCATTGCTGAGTAAGTTCAACACCACACGGCCGATGTCTTGCGACACCAGCTCAACCCTGCCCACCGCGGCATCCAAGTCGCGTTCAATCGTAACCGCAAAGCCAGGCGAGGTAGCCCGCTTGCCGTGGTAGGCGAGGTCGATGTGCTCGTTGATAAGTGCGTTCAGATCCGTCGGCACGCGTTCGCCGCTGCCGCTGCGGGCGTGGGCCATCATGTTACGCACAATGCTGTCGGCGCGCTTGCCGTGCTGGGCGATCACGGCGGCATTCTGCCTCAGGTCGTCGAGCAGATCGTCGATGGCGATAAGGGCATCGGGGTGACCTGCGAGGTCTTCGCGCACTTCATCGACTAGCTCTTCGTTGACCTCGGCAAAGTTGTTGATGAAGTTGAGTGGGTTGTTGATTTCGTGGGCGATGCCTGCAGTGAGTTGCCCGAGCGACGCCATCTTTTCTTGCTGCACGAGTTGGTCCTGTGTGACCTTCAGGCGCTCGTGCGAGGCATTGAGGGCAGCATAGGCTTTCTCAATCTCGCGCGCATGTTCCACCTCCCTTTGCCGCGCCCGCTCTTGCTCTTGCTTCAGGACGCGCTGCCGCTGCACCTGCGCTGCCCCACGCACAGTAGCGAGCAACAGAAACGTATATCCCAGAAACGCCCACGGCGACCGCCACCATGGGGCACGAATGACGATTTCCAACGTGGCAGGAGTCGCTTGCCAAACGCCGTCGCTGTTGGAGGCGATCACCTCGAAGGTGTGTCGGCCGGGTGGCAGGTTGGTGTAGGTGGCGCTGCGCTGCGAGGTAATGGCTCGCCAGCCTTGGTCGTAACCTACCAAGCGGTACTGATAACGATTATCGGCCGGATTCGCATAATGCAAGCCTACAAACCCGAACGTCAGATCGTTTTCGTTGTGCTTAAAGCGTTGTGGTCCGTCGGCAGTCTCATGCAGGGTAAGCGGCTGATCAAACAGGCGTAAGGCATCTATCTGCACGTGGGGTGGACTGCTTTGTGGCGGCATGGCATCGGGTGCCAACACTACCAGCCCGCTGGTGCTGCCCCAGTACATCGTCCCATCTGTTCGCTGCACTACTGCCGAGGTAAAAACGCCCGTAGGCAATCCGTGACGGCGGCTAAATTGGCGCACCGCTTGGCTTTGTGGATCCATTCGCACCAGCCGCCCCGTCGCCAGCCCCAGCCAGAGGACGCCGTCGTAGGTTTCGTGGATGCTCCGCACGGTCATGTCTTCCGTGAGCCATTCGGTGGAGGCTACGGTTGCTACGGCATCCGTAAACGCTAACGTAATCCTTAGCACACCCTGATCAGATGCAAGAAAGAGTTCCCTATCGGAGCGCGCATGTACATCACGAATGAGCATACGCCGCACCTCGTCGCTTCCTCCCACCAGACGCAAGAATGATGATGCCTCATCCACGTACTTGAGCCCATGCTCCGTCGCGACCCAAAGCGTCCCATTGGGCGATTCAGCAAGCGCTGTGATGCTGTTTTCCTTGATGAACGTGTCACCATCTGCCTGAAAAACAACGGTGCTGAAGCGACCTGTAGCGGCGTCGTAGCGACTAACGCCATCACCAAACGTCCCAATCCACAGCGTACTATCCTGCGTGGCCAAGAGTGTGGTCACGATGTCGAACCCCAGCGAGCTCGGATCGTCCGGATCGTGGCGGTAGGTCTGAAGGGTGCCTGTTGTTGGGTTCAGGCGGTCGAGACCGCGGCCAAGCGTCCCAACCCACACATCGCCGTCGTGCGTTTCCCAAACAGAGGTCGTCGTATGAAAAATCAGGCTGGCCTCATCGTCGCCCTGTTGGTACGAGGTCACGGTCTTGGTTGTGGCGTCGTAGCTGCTGAGGCCGCCGCCGTTGGTACTGACCCAGAGCGTGTTTCCATCTGCCCCAGCGTGAAGTCCGACGATGTGGTTGTTGCTGGAGCTGTTTAGCTCGTTTGGGTTGTGCGTATGCGTCTGGAAAAGCCCAGCACCGGGGTCGTGTACGCTGAGACCTCCACCGAGGGTACTCGCCCACACCATCCCGTCATGCGAGGTATACACGCCCCGCACATTGTCGTGGCCTAAGCTCCCTACCCGCCCAGCTTCCTGCCGATACGACGCAAAGCGCTCGGTTGCTAGGTCGAACCAGTTGAGGCCGCCACCAAACGTAGCAATCCACAATCCACCATCAGCAGCTTGTATGTCCGTTACGAATTCAGCGCTCAAGCCATCAGGGTTCCCCGGATCGTACTGAAAGCGCTGTGCCGTCGCAGTGGTTACATCGAAGCGTGCCATTCCCAAACCGGTGCCGACCCACAAGGTGGTGTCATCAGAAAAGGCCAGCGCCACAATCAAGTTGTCGTTGATGGTGGCCGCATCTTGCGGATTGTGGGTGTGGCGAAGGATCTCCTGCGTGGCTGGATTGTACCGAACCAAACCGTGCGTCAGCGTGCCAATCCACAGATTACCTAAGTGGTCCTCCTGAATGGCAGCGATGTCGTTGATGGCACCTTCCACCCAATTCGCGTCGTCCAAGGCGTGGCGATGAAACGTATCCGCGTCCGGGTCATACCGATGCAGCCCACCGCCGAAGGCTCCGATCCATAATGTACCATCTGGGCTTTCGTGGATGGCCTGGACATCGTTGCGAAGCACGCCGGTGGTATCGGGCGGGTTGAGAACGTAGGAGCGAGCGGTTGCTGTCCGTGGATCGAATCGACTTAGGCCCTGCTCAGTGCCTACCCACAACGTGCCATCTTGCGCCGGATGCACGACCGACACGCGGTCCGAGATGAGGCTCGTCGTGTCTCCCGGCACATGCCGATAGGCCGTGAACGTGTAGCCGTCATACTTCAGCAGCCCGCCATCCGCCGTAGCGACCCACATGTAGCCAGCCTTATCCTGTACCACACGGTTGACGAGATTCGTCGTTAGCCCATCTTCAATCGTAAGTTGCCGAAAAGCTTGGGCATAGGCCATAGGACTGCATAGCAGCACAGTAAGCCCTATCCAGCAAAGCATCGGTGCGTAGCGTTTCCTCATCGGCTTAGCTGCGTTCGGCTGCGAGGGCACGAATCCGCTCCTTGAGCAGTTTGAAGTCGATGGGCTTGGTGATGTAGCCATCGGCGGCTTCGGCTTGGGCACGGTATTCGGGGGTGCCGTAGGCCGTCATCATGCAAACGGGCACAGGCGGCGGATTGGCTTTGATGCGCCGCAGCAATTCGATGCCCGTCATGCCCGGCATGTTGATGTCGGAGAGGACGAGCACTACATCCGTGCGGTCTTGGGCATGCAGAAGGTCCAGCGCTTCCTCGCCTGAAAACGCGAAGATCATCGTGAACTCACCTTTGCGAATCTCGCGGCGGAAACGCTGGCGAAACAAGAGTTCGACATCGCGTTCATCATCGACGACCAATACAATCAGAGACATGGGTGAACCAGAGTGGGGTGGCAAATACGATATATACAGGTGTCAGCATACTGATTTCATTGCTGGGATGCTGCCTTGTGCGTAGGCGCTCCGATCTGATGTGTGCGACACATGACCAGAGCACCTACACACGAGTGGCTTCATTCGGCGGCTGCCACAAAGTGATGCTCGGCTGCCTCGATGGTCTCATAATTGGTAAACACATCGCCGAGCAGATGCATCATGAGCAGCAGGTTCTTGATACGCTTCTTCAGGTTGGCCAAGACGACTTCGCCGCCTTCTTCACGCACCGATTTGGCGGTACCAATAAGCAGGCCTACTGCTGAAGAGTCCATAAAGTCCGTCTGGCTCAGGTCGATGATGATACGTGGGCTTTTGCCGAGGCCTTCGAGGGCTGCCTTCCATGCCGTACGCTCGACACTGCCAAGGAACTTCTTCTGGATGTGGATGACGTGGGCATGATACCTGTTGGTGATAGTGAAGCTCATGGGATGTACCTCGTGAAGTAGTGTTGGAAAGAAATCGGCCAGCTTGCTGTAGCGATGCGGCCCTTAGTAAATCCATGGGAAGCGCCATTTGGCGAATCGTCAGAACGGCATCAGCCATGTGTGCGACCACACGTGAGGCACCCAAGCCGTGGGCGACATCACCATGCCATCCAATGCCCAATCGTCTTTGTTCTCTGACGCGGTTGGGGCCGTGGAAGCGGGAGGCTGCGCAGCAACCCGGAAGTGCTGCATGGCTTCGTCGATGCTGTCGTAGCTAGAGAAGACCTCGCCCAACAAGTGCATGATCAAAAACATGTTCTTGACGCGCTTCTTCAGGTTGGCCAGTACAACTTCGCCGCCTTGTGCACGAGCCGTTTGGGCCGTTTGGATGAGCAGGCCGATGGCGCTGGAGTCCATGAACTCCGTCTTGGCCATGTCGATGACGACGTGCTTGTCGTAGCCGACCGATGCAAAGGCTGCATTCCACACGTCTTCGTCGACGCTGCCGAGCACGCGGCCTTTGACGGAAACAACGTGGGCGTGGTAATGTGGAGTGGACGAGAGTTTCATGACGGGCATCTTGGTTCAGCATGATGTAGGATGCATTTCTGAACTCAAGTACGGCGGCCTCTCTGGAAAAGATAGGCCGAGGTAGGGGGAGGATTCGGCCGGACACGATCCTCTACCCTCGTTGTCCGTTTTCTCCCCGGTATTCGGACGGATTCACCCCAAAAACCTGCCGAAACTGCTGCGAAAAGTATTTAGCGTCGAGGTAGCCAACCTGATAGGCTACCTCTGACACTAAACCAACCTGCCCGGCAAGCAGTTGGGCAGCGCGGTCCATCCGCAACATGCGAACATACGTGGACGGCGCCAAATCCGTCAGTTCGCGCAGCCGCCGCCGCAACTGGCGGGGACTCACACCGACCTCTTCGGCCGCATCGCCGACCTTGAAGTTGGGGCGGTGCATCTCCGCCTCGATGGCATCGCGCAAGCGTTCGAGCCATGCAGCATCAGCGGAGACGACGGACACGTTGGTGCCTTGCAGCGAAGTCATGCCGCTGTACTGGGCACGGAGTCGCTG